>CAZAVT010000072.1:0-9736 GCA_964488395.1 uncultured Burkholderiaceae bacterium
TGTCGTAGGCCGAGCCCTTGTTGGTCGAGATGGTCTTGCCGCGCAGATCCTCGAGCGTTTTCAGGTCGGGTTTGCCGGCGGGCACGAGGAACTGATAGTAGGTGTTCAGATAGCCTTCGGTGAAGAGCAGGGTCGCCGCGCGCTCGGGCGTCACGGTGGTCGGGGCGCCGACGAAATCGATCTTGCCAGCATTCATCGATGGGATCAGGCCGGAGAACTCGGTCGACTGGATCTCGACCTTGCGTCCCAGCTGGTTGCCGATTTCATTGATCAGATCGATGTTGAAGCCTTCGACGCCGCCGCCGATCTTGGGCATCGCATGAGGGGCGAAGGTGCCATCGACACCGGCGACAAGGGGCTTGTCCTGCGCCATCGCGGCACAGGCCAGCAAACCCGCAGCAAGCAGGGCCAGGACTTTGGGGGCAACGCGTTTCATGAGGTCTCCTTGGGGGCTGGGATCGGCCGAGGCGGCCGGGAAGGGTGGATGAATGATCGCGCATCGGCGGGCCGGGTGGCGACGATCTCGACAACCAGGGCCGATAAAGTCGTCAGAGCGATCGGCAAGGACCATGCCCGCCTGCAGCGACCTGGGTCAGCCATTGGCTGGGGTCACCTCGGCGCCAGTGCGCTCGACGAGGATCCGGTAGTGCTCGGGTCGCCGGTGGGCGGCGTAGTTGAACATCGTGCGTTTCAGGTCCTGTGCCAGATCCAGATCGGCCTCAAAGCTGATGAGCTCGTCGTCCTCGCTCACGGTTTTTGCAACGATCTCTCCGGTGGGTGCGACGATCACCGAATGGCCGAACATCCGGTGGCCGTCCTCGAAGCCGCATTTGGCGGTCTCGATCAGCCAGCAGGCATTCATGAACGCCATCGATTGCGCCATGATCAGGTGGTGGTGCACGCGGAGCGCTGGTGGCTCCGGGTAATGGAGATTTTCGGTTGGCGTGTTGAAGCCGAGCGTGACCAGCTCCGCCCCCTGCAGGGTGAGGGCACGAAACGCCTCAGGCCAGCGCCGATCGTTACAGATCAGCATGCCCAGGATCGCGTCATCCATCCGCCAGCTGCGAAAGCCCAGGTCGCCGACCTCGAAGTACTTCTTCTCCAGATGCTGGAAGGCCGCCTGCGGCTTGTGATCAGCATGGCCGGGCAGATGAACCTTGCGGTAGCGGCCGATGATCGCGCCCGAGGCGTTCACCAGGATCGCGCTGTTGAAGCGACGGGTGCGGCCGGACTCGACCGTCCGCTCGGCATAACCCAGGTAGAACCCGATGCCGTAGCGACGTGCATCGTCAAAGAGTGGCTGGGTGACGGGCGAGGGCATCGAGGTCTCGAAGAACCGGCGGTCGACCTCCTCGGCATCATCGAACCAATAGCGCGGGAAGAAGGTGGTGAGCGCAAGCTCGGGAAAGACCACGAAGCGCACGCCGCGCGCATGCGCCTGAGCCAGCAGGGCGCGTAGCCGCTCGACCGCCCGCTCCCGGGTGTCGGAAAGGTGGATCCCGCCCATCTGAGCGGCGGCAAGGTGGAGCTTGCGGGTCATGCCTCGATCCCCCAGTCGCGCAGCTGGGCCATCTCGGGAATGAGGCTGCCGGCCGGCCGAACCGCGTCCGAGCGCTCGCGGGGCAGGAAGCGGCCTCGCCCTCGGGCAGCACGCATTTGTCCAGGCGCCTCGATCTGATCGACGATCGCCTCGCCGCGCGACCACACCCGTACCGGCCAGCCCCGTAGCGTGCGGCCCGCATAGGGCGTGTACCCTGTGTTGTCGTGAAGCAGCGACGCGTCCACGGTCACCTCGTGCTGCGGGTCCCAGAGCGCGATGTCGGCATCGGCCCCCACCTCGATGCGGCCCTTGCGGGTGAGCCCATAGATGTCAGCGTGCCGGGTCGCGGTGAGCGCCACGAATTCCGGCAAGCTGATGCGACCGCTACCCACGCCGTAGTGATAAAGCAAAGGCAGTCTTAGCTCAAGGCCGGGCACACCGTTGGCCATCTCTTTGAAGGTGGTCTTCTCGCCATTGGGGAGCTTGCCGGTGCGGTCATAGCGGTAGGGCGCATGGTCGGATGAATAGACCGCGAGCGCCCCGTTTTTCAGGCCCTCCCAGCAGGCCTCCTGCGCAGCTTCGTCGCGGGGCGGCGGCGAGCAGCAAAACATCGCGCCTTCGAGACCCCGATCAATGTCCTTGGCCGTGAGAAAGAGGTATTGCGGACAGGTTTCGCCGTAGACCTTTACCCCCCGCTCACGGGCTGCGCGGATCGCGGCCACCCCTTCAATCGTGCTCACGTGCACGATCAGGATCGGCGTATCGACCACTTCGGCGAGTGCGATCACCCGATTGATCGCCTCGGCTTCCGACGAGCGCGTGTGGCAGATCGCGTGATAGCGGGGAGCGATGTGGCCCTGGCCGACGAGCCGGCCGGCGAGCCAGCTGATGATGCCGTGATTTTCGGCGTGCACCATCACCAGGGCGCCGTGGCGCCGAGCAGTGGCGAGCACCTCGAGGATCTGCTCGTCGTGCAGCCGCATCCGATCATAGGTCATGAAGATCTTGAACGAGCGGATGCCGGTCTCGATGGCCGCCGGCAGGTCATGATCGATGGTCTGGGCGTCGGGATTAGCCACGATCAGGTGAAAGCCATAATCGATGACGGCTTTCTCGGCGGCGCGCCGGTGGTAGTCCGCCAGCACGTCGGGAATGTGATCCGTGCGGTGCTGGGCGCAGAACGGGATCACCGTCGTGGTCCCGCCAAACGCCGCCGATACGGTGGCCGAATGAAAATCATCGGCGCACAGGATCCCGAAGGATGATAGCGGGTCGATCTGGGAATGGCTGTCCACGCCCCCGGGCATCACCAGCATGCCCCGGGCATCGATCTCGCGTCGGCCGGTGCCAGCCAGCGCTCGCCCCACGGCCGCAACCGATTCGCCGCTGATTGCGACATCGGCCACGATCGAGCCGCTGGCATTGACTACGGAACCACCCCGGATCACGGTGTCGTATTGCATCCCACCTCCCTGTCGTCAACAGGACCCGGCAACGCTCACCGGGGCTGGATTGATCTGACGCGCGCGCCGCTGACGGCGCCCGGGCCGTTGATGTTCAGTGCGACTGGAGCTCGCGCAGCTTGCGATCGATCCGCGCCATCATGCGATCGAGATCGGCGAGTTCGGCGGCATTGAGCACCGAGCCCGGCGCACGGACCCGCGAGCTCACGATCGCGCCCCGGCGCCTGAGGATCTCCTTGCGCCAGGCGAGTGACACCCCCGCCTGCGTTTCGTAGCGCACAAGGGGCAGGTAGATTTCGAACAGGTCGTCGGCCAGGTCGCGGTTGCCGGCCTGCATCGCCCGGTACACCTCGGTCAGCATCTCGGGGTAGGCGACGCCCGTCATGGGTCCATCGGCGCCGCGCTCGAGCTCGAGCGGATAAAACAGGCCGTTATTGCCAACCAGGATCGAGCTGCGGCGCTGCTCGCCTCGGGCCTCGAGCTCGCGGATGCGAGCGATCTTGGTGAGGCCTGGGCAGTCCTCGGCCTTGAGCATCACGACTTGGGGAAGCTCGCGCACGATCCGGCTGTACACCGGGACCGACATGTAGGCGCCCGTGACCGCCGGATAATCCTGCAGGCAGACCGGTACGTCGGGTCCCAGGGCGCGACACGCGCCCGCGAAAAACGCGAAGAACTGCTCGTCGTGCTTGACGGAGGCTGGCGGGGCCACCATCACACCGGCTGCGCCGGCCGCCATCGAGGCCCGTGCCAGGGACACCATCGGATCGAAGGCTGGGGCAGACACGCCCACGATCACCGGGATACGGCCGGCGACACGGTCGATGAATCGCCGCATCACCGCGACCGATTCTTCGCCGGAGAGCTTCTGCGCCTCACCCATGATCCCCAGGATCGTCAAACCATCGATCCCGAAACTCATGTAAAAGTCGGTGAGTGTGTCGATGCTCGCGTAGTCAACCTCACCGCTGTCGGTGAAGGGCGTGGCGGCGATCACGAAGACACCGCGGGTATGGGGGTTGATCAGAGTCGTCATGAGCCGCATTATGCCGCGATCGGTCGCGGCCTGGTTCGATCCCCTGAGGGACCCGCTTTTCGGCGTTGTCCGGACCGACTGCGAAACCGTGGAGTTTGCCGATGACCGAGTTTCTGCACCTGCTGCCTGTCCGTCGCCAACGGCGTGCCGTGCCGAGCGCTCCGGCTGCGGGCTTCGCCCGGCGCTTCGCGCTCATTGCGCTCGCGAGCCTTACCCTTTCGGCGGCTGCGCCCGTCACGGCGCAGGAGATGCGCGAGGCTGGGGCTGGATCGGCCGGGGCGGCGCGTGGGCCGGCGGATGCACCGGTGCTCGCCTTGTCGGCGAGCGCCTCTCGCGAGTTGCCCAACGATCGACTGGTGGTGGTGCTCTATGTCGAGCGCGAGGCGAGTGACGCGGCGAGCGCGCAGGCGCAGGTCAACGCCCTGCTCGGGCCGGCGCTCGAACGGCTGCGCGCGGCCCGCCCCGCCTTGGAAATCGATGGGTCGGGTTGGCGGACCTGGCCGATGAGCGCCGAGGGCCGGATCAGAAGCTGGAGGGCCCGCGCTGGCGTCACTGTACGAGGCGAACCATCACCCGAGCTCTCTGCGTTGATCGGCCAGCTGAGCGGCATGCTGGCGATCGAATCACTGCGTCATGAACTGAGCCGCGCCGCGCGGGAACGCGCTGAGCTGGAACTGCTCTCGGAGGCGGCTGCGAGCTTCAGGGACAAGGCGCAGGCTGGCGCTCGCGCGCTCGGTTATCGTGAAGCGACTCTGCGTTCAGTGAGTCTGAATCAGGCGCAATCGGGACCTGTGATGACCACGATGCGTGCCAGCTCGGCGCCGATGCTCTCGAGCGCCGCCGCGCCGATCGTCAGTCCCGAGGGTCAGTCGACCGTGACGGTCTCGCTCGAGGGCTCGGTCTGGCTCAGTCGGTGAGGGCATCTGCCGGCCCGCCGGTCACCAATCGCTCCAGCAGCCGTTGCTGTGAATGGCGGCCGGCGCGTCGGCCAGCCGCGCTCAGGCGCGCGTAGTTGCCCTCGGCGTCCATCACCCAGGCGCCTTCGTGCCGGTTCATGTGTGCAGTGATGGCCTCGCGGATCACCCGGCGGCGCAGGTCCGCTCGGCGTACCGGGAACGCGACCTCGACCCGCCGCAAGAGATTGCGGTCCATCCAGTCTGCCGACGACAGCCAGACCTCCGGATCGCCCTCGTGACCAAAGACGTAGACGCGGCTGTGCTCGAGAAAGCGGCCGATGATCGATCGGACCCGAATATTGTCGGACAGCCCCGGCACGCCGGGCCTCAGGGTGCAGACGCCGCGGACGATGAGGTCGATCTGCACGCCGGCCTGACTCGCCTCGTAGAGCGCCTCGATCACCGGTTCCGATGACAACGCATTGATCTTGGCCGCAATCCACGCCGGCCGACCGGAGCGGGCTGCTTCGGTCTCGCGGCCGATCGCGCCAAGCACTCGATCAAGCAGGGTGAAAGGTGACTGGGCGAGCGCTCGCAGAGCACCACGCTCGCCCAGGCCGGTCAGTCGGTGAAAGACCTCGTGAACATCGGCACAAAGGTCGGGGTCGGCGGTGAAGAGGCCAAAGTCCTCGTAAAGACGTGCCGTACGCGGGTGGTAATTGCCCGTCCCCAGGTGAACATAGCGCCGCAGACCGCCGGTGGGGCTCGCCGCACCCGTGAGCGGCGGCTCGGCAAGGAGGGTGTGATGCTCGAGCGGCGCCAGGCTCGCGCCGGGCTCACGACGCAGCACCATGGCCATCTTGGCGTGTGTCTTGTGCCCGACCACGCCGTAGACCACGTGGGCGCCGGCCTCGGCGAGCTTGGCAGCCCAATTGATATTGGTTTGCTCGTCGAAGCGGGCCATCAACTCGACCACGACCGTGACTTCCTTGCCGGCGCGTGCCGCCTCAATCAGCGCTTGCATCAGGACGGAGTCCGCGCCGGTCCGGTAGACGGTCTGCTTGATGGCGACCACTGCAGGATCGCGCGCCGCAGCGAGCAGGAAACGCATCACTGGCGCGAATGACTGATAGGGATGGTGGAGAAGGATGTCGCGCCGGCGAATCGCCGCAAAGAGGTCTGGCCCCTGCAATTCAGGCGGCACGGCCGCTTCAAAGGGCTCGAACTGCAGGTCCGCCCGATCGACCAGATCGATCATCTGCTGCAGCCTGACGAGGTTGACCGGGCCATTGACCGCGTAGCAGTCGCGCGGCTGCAGGTCGAACTCGCGCAGCAGCCGCTCGACCAGGTGGGGCGGCGCGCCGGCTGAGACCTCCAGGCGCACCTCGTCACCGAAATGGCGGCTCTGGAGCTCGCCTTGCAGGGCCTCGCGCAAATCGGTGACCTCGTCGTCGTGGACGGAGAGGTCGCTGTTGCGGGTCAGTCGGAATTGATGGGCCTCGCGTACCTCGAAGCCCGGAAAGATTCGGTGCATGAAGCCCAGCATGATCGAGCTGAGCAGCATGACGCCGTGCGCGAGTCCAGCGGTCTCAGGTGGTACCGACAGGACCCGTGGCAGCACGCGCGGCGCCTGCACGATCGCCACCCCCGCCCGCCGACCGAGCCGGTCTTCGCCCTCGAGCTCAACAATGAAATTCAGGCTCTTGTTGAGAATGCGCGGAAACGGGTGGGCGGGATCGAGCGCGATTGGCGTGAGAAGCGGCTCGATCTCGGTGTCGAAGACCCGTTCGGCCCAGCGCCGCTGCTTTTCGGTCCATTGCTGGCTCAACAGAATCACGACGCCGTGTTCGGCGAGGCGCGGCAGCACTGATTCATTGAGCAGCCGGTACTGTTCGGTGACCAGGGTCCGCGCGGCGGTGGCAATCTGGTCGAGCGTCGTGCCGTGCCCTGCGGCCGGATCGCGCCCGAGCCGGGCGAGCTGCTGCAATTCCGAAACCCGGATCTCAAAAAATTCGTCCAGATTGCTGCTGACGATCGTGATGTAGCGCAGCCGCTCGAGCGCAGGGATCGCCTCGTCGGCGGCCATCGCGAGCACCCGCTCGTTGAACTTCAAGATGCCCAGCTCGCGGTTGAGCAGACGCGATGATCTGTGATCGGTGCCGGATACGATGGTCATCCCACTATCATCTCGCCCCTTCATGACACCGCGATGACAGGGATCGATCGTCGCGCGTCGATCAGGGTCCTCTCGTCGCGTTGCGCGGCCGGCTGTCATACTGGCGTGGTGCACGGTCTTTGTAATCCCCTGAATCGATGCCCGACCTCACCCTTTTTGCCGCGATCGATCTGGGATCGAACAGTTTCAGGCTCTTGATCGGTCAGCCTGTGGCCGAATCGGGTGAGCGCCGTCTGAAGACCGTTGAGAGTCTGAAGCGTAGTGTCCGGCTCGCGGCGGGCCTTAACGCCGAGCAGCGGCTTGATGCCGAATCGCAGCGCCGCGGGCTTGAGGCGCTCACCGTGTTTGCCGAGCGGCTCCGCGCTTACTCGCCAGACGGCGTCCGGGCGGTCGCTACGAACACATTGCGCGTGGCGCGCAACGCGCGGGATTTCCTCGCGAGCGCCCAAGCCGTGCTCGGGGTGCCCATCGAAGTGATCAGCGGGCACGAGGAGGCGCGCCTGATCTATCGCGGAGCGTCCAGCACCTTGCCCCACGACGGTCGACAGCGTCTGGTGATCGACATCGGTGGCGGCTCGACCGAGTGCATCATCGGGCGCGATGCAGAAGCGCTGCTGCTCGAGTCGATCGACCGAGGGTGTGTCGCGACGACGCGCGAGCATTTTCCCGAGGGCCGCGTCGAGGCTCGACGATTCGAGGTGGCACGCCGCCATGCCCGGGCCGCGTTTGCCGACATTGTCGCGCGCTTTCGCGTGCGCGGCTGGCGTCAAGCCGTGGGTACCTCGGGCACGGCCAAGGCGCTCACCCAGATCGCTCGCCAGCAGTTTGGCGAGCCTTCGCTCACCCGCGCGCGACTTGAGTCGATGATCGGTGCGCTCCTGGAGGCCGTAGACCCGGATCGGCTCGATTGGGCGGGGCTCAAGCCCGAACGTCGGCCGGTGCTCGCGGGTGGGCTTGCCGTGATGGCGGCCGTCTTCGACGAATTCGGTCTTGATTCGATCGACTATTGCTCGGGCGCGTTGCGCCAAGGGGTGCTGCTCGAGCTCCTTGATCGCCGCACCGGACTCGATAGCCGGGAGTCAGCCGTCTTGGGTCTGTGCGAGCGCTATCGTCTCGATATCGGCCGCGGCCAGGCGCTCGAAGCCACGGCGCTCGCCCTCTTCGATCAGGTGGCCCGCGCTGACCGGGAGGCACTGAGCGAGCAGCGACGCCAGCTCGGGTGGGCCTGCCGTCTTGCCGAGATCGGCATGGTCATCTCGCACGAGAATTACCATCGACATTCCGCCTACCTGCTCGAGCACAGCGATCTCACCGGATTCAGCCAGGAAGCGCAGCAGGCCCTGGCAACGCTCGTGCTCGCACAACGTGGGGGGCTCAGAAAGCTGCGAGCGCGGGGGGTGAGCGACGAGCTCAGGTGGAGTGCCGTGCTCGCCTTGCGGGTTGCGACGCTCCTGCACGCCGGCCATGATCGGGGCGAGCCGCCTCTACCGGCGATGTTTTTCAAGCGAAAGGCCGTTCGACTCGAGTTGCCCGCCTCGTGGATCCAGGGTCACCCAGTGACCCATGAGGCCTTGCAGGCCGAGGCGAGACTTTGGATCGACAGTGGTGTTGTCGAGCGCTTCGACTGCTCGGTGATCCAGGGCCCTTCTCAGGCATCGACACAGTCCGGGTGCGCCTGAGGGCCCGATCAGACGAGATCGGGGCCGATGGCTGCCCGCAGTACGACGGGCCGATCGGACGGATCGGCGCGGGCGACCAGCCAGAACAGGCCTCCTTTCTTGAGCGACCAACCCAGGGCGGTTCCGGCGAGCGCAAGCGCAGCCGCCTCGCCCAGCCAGGGCTGGTGCCCGACCACCACGACCACGCGCGAACGCCCTTCACGTTGCAGGGGCCAGCCGACTACGCCGAGCACGTCGGTCGCCCGTGCACCCGGCGCGAGACGCTCATCGACCCGGACCCGCTCACCGAGCGCGCGGGCCGTCTCGAGTGCGCGCTGCGCCGGACTGCAAAGAAGTAGGTAGCGCTCAGGCAGGCGCGCTGAGAGCCAGCCGGCAACGCGCTGAGCCTGCTTTTGACCGCGCGCAGTCAACCGCCGCGCAGCATCGTGCTCGGGCTCCTCGATCGGTTCGCCGGCATCGGCATGTCGCCAAAGGATCAGCTCCATCAGCGGAGTGTCCCGCCGATTCATGACCGGGTGATGACGGTCCCGCCGGTGAGGCGTTGATACTTCTCGAGCAGCCGGGCGTGCGTTTCCTGCCAGTCCGGGTGCTGTGGAATGCAGGCCACAGGGCAGACCTGCTGGCACTGGGGCTCGTCAAAATGACCCACGCACTCGGTGCAGCGGGCTGGGTCGATCTGATAGATGTGCTCGCCCATCGAGATCGCCTGGTTGGGGCATTCCGGTTCGCAGACATCGCAGTTGATGCACTGGTCGGTGATCATCAATGCCATGGTTTGCCTCTGGGGTGACGGATCAGGCGGGCGTTGCCGCAGTCGGCGGTTTGCCGCGTCCGAGCTCGGCGCACTTGCGATCGATCCAGCCAAGCACCGAGGGCGGCACGAAGGGGGCGACGTCACCCCCGAGCAGCGCGATTTCGCGTACTAAGGTGGCCGAGACGAATTGGT
>CAZAVT010000072.1:9809-12526 GCA_964488395.1 uncultured Burkholderiaceae bacterium
CAAAATCCGACACCGCGCGGATCCCGCGGACGACGACCGGTGTGCGGTGGAGCTTTGCAAAATCGACCAGTAACCCCGACAGGGGAATCACCTCAACGTTGGCGATGCCAGCAAGTGCTTCGCGTGCGATCGCTAGCCGCTCTTCGGGGGAAAAGAGTGGATTCTTGCCGCGGCTTGCGGCCACCCCCACGACCACGGTGTCGAACAGGCGCGCCGCCCGCTCTACCAAGTCGTGATGCCCCCGAGTCAGGGGGTCGAAGGTTCCCGGGTATACCGCTCGTGCCATCTCAGCCTCGTTTCGCTACGTCTCGCCCCGCGACGGATCCGCCTGCGCGGCGCCCTCGCGAGCGGGCGGGTCGCGGCGAGCGAGCAGATGATAATGGACCTGCCCGGCCTGCGCGGCGCGTTCGATCACAAAGCCCTCGGGCGGCGCGGCAAGCCGCTCCTCGGCCTCGACATAGATTCGGGCGGCGGGTGCGAGCAGGGGTTGCAGTCGCTCGGTGACCCGCTCGATGAGCCCTGCGCCGAAGGGCGGATCGAGAAATACCAGGTCGAATCGCTCGCCGGCTGCAACCAGGCGATTGAGTGCGGCAAAGGCGTCAGCCTCGACGAGCCGGACCTGATCGGCGCGAAGCCGCCTGCAGGCCTCGGCGATCCTGCGCGCGGCCTCGCGATGTGCCTCCACCAACACGACCTGGCTCGCGCCCCGCGATGCAGCCTCCAGCCCGAGTGCACCACTGCCCGCGAACAGGTCCAGGCAGCGCAGCCCCGACAACTGCTGCCCGAGCCAGTTGAAGAGCGTCTCACGAACCCGATCGGGCGTAGGACGCAGGCCGGGGGCCTGAGCAACGGCAAGTGGCGTGCGCTTCCAGATGCCGCCGATGATGCGCACCTGTTGGGGTGGCACCCCATGGACGCGGCCCGCGCCCGGGGCGAGCGTTGCAGCGCGCGCCCGCGCGGTCATGGCGCCGGGGCTGGCGGCGCGCCCACCATCACGGCCACCAGGCGATCCGGGGTCATGTGCCTTGCGATTGCCGCTCGGACGTCCTCGAGCGTGAGCGCGGCCATCCGGTCGCGCCAGCGCTCGAGCCAGTCGAGCGGTAGCCCATGGACGCCAATCGCCGACAGTTGACCCAGGATCTTTCGGTTGGAATCGATGCGTAACGGAAAGCCCGCGATCAGATTGGCTCGCGCCGCCTCGAGTTCGGCCGCGCTGGGGCCCTCGCTCACGAAGCGGGTCAAGGTCTCTCGCACCACGGCGAGCGCTGCGTCGGCCTGATCTTTGCGGGTCTGAAGGCCGATCGTGAAAGGCCCCGCTTGGGTTCGCGGTGCAAACGACGAGTAGACGCTATAGGCGAGGCCACGCTTTTCGCGGACCTCGGCATAGAGCCGGGAGGTGAAGCCTCCGCCGCCCAGGATGTGGTTGGCCAATTGCAGCGCGAGGAGGTCGGGGTCATGCTGCGCGATGCCACGAAAGCCGATCAGCAGATGGCTCTGCGAGGCAGGGTGATCGACCCGGGTCACACCTGCGGGCGGCTCGGCCGGCAGTGCCTCGAGCGTCGGCGCGGGCTCGCCACGGGGCAGCTCCCGTGTGAGCCGCTCGGCCAGTCGCTGTGCGTCGCTGCGACTGATCGCACCGATCATGGCAATCACCGCGCGCGCTGCGCCGAAATGGCGTGCGTGAAACTGCACCAGATCCTCGCGGGTAATCGTCGCCACGGTTTCTGGGCTCGCGCTGCGACCATAAGGATGAGCGCCGTAGAGGAGACGATCGTATCGCTGTTGCGCGATCGTGCCCGGTTGCGCCTGCGCTTCGCGCAGGCGCGCGATGAGCCTTTCCTTTTCTCGCTCGAGCACGGCGGGCGGGAAGGCGGGTGCCGCCAGCAGGCGGGAAAGGAGCTCCACGGCCTCGCCAAGCTGGGCCGGGCTGGTGAGGCTGCGCAGGCTCACGGCCGTGCCATCGGCGCTTGCGCTTGCGCTCCGTTGGGCGCCGGTGAGCGCGAATCGGTCGTTGACCGTGTCTTCGTCAAGGCCTTCGGTGCCAGCGTCCAGAAGGGCCGCGACCAGACTGGCAAGCCCTGCCCGATCGGCCGGCGCGTGCCGCCCGCCGGCATCGAAATGGATGGACACGTCGAGCATCGGGATCGCGTCGGCTCGCACGAACAGCACCCGCGCCCCATTCGCGGTGCTCCACTGCTCGATCGGCAGCACGGCCGCCGCCGGCCGCAGGCCCGCGAATCCAAAGAGCAGCGCCGGGAGCAGACCCCGCGCGACGATCGACTTCAGGGCCGCGGCAAGGCTCGCGAAAGGCGCACGGCGAGGCGAGGCGAGGTCGGAACTGCTAGCGCTCATGACGACGGACCCCTCAACGGTGCCGTAGCGGCGCGGCCGCGCCCGCAGGACGGCTGCGATCGATGGGTAAGGGCTCGAGCGTGACCACCGTGAGCGCGTCGTCGCCGAAGTGCCGGCGGGCCGCCTCCTTTACCTGTTCGGGCAGGACGGCCCGTACCCGGTCGAGCAGCCGGTCGGCATCTCGCCAGCTGAGGCCTGCCATCTCGAGACCTGCGAGCTCCATCGCCTGGGCCATCAGCGAATCCCGCTTGTAGGTCTGCGCCGCGATCGACTGCGTCTTGACGCGGGCGAGTTCCTCGGCCGACACGCCCTCGTCCTGGATGCGCTTGATCTCGGCGCGCAGCGCCGCTTCGAGGTCGGCGACG
>CAZAVT010000073.1:0-5314 GCA_964488395.1 uncultured Burkholderiaceae bacterium
CGCGCCCCAGAACTTGCACATCGAGCTCGCCGCGTTCAAGGTAGGCCCGATTAACGTCGGTGATCTCGTACTCGCCCCGCGCCGAGGGCTTGATCGAGCGCGCGATCTCGACCACCTGGGCGTCATAGAAATAGAGTCCGGTCACGGCGTAGCGGCTGCGCGGCTCTCGCGGCTTTTCCTCGATCGAGATCGCCCGGCCGCCGGCATCGAACTCGACCACGCCGTAGCGCTCCGGATCCACCACCGGATAGGCAAAGACCGACGCGCCACGGCGCTGTCCGTTGGCCAGTTCGAGCCGACGCGTCAAATCGTGACCGTGAAAGAGGTTATCGCCCAGCACCAGCGCCGAGGGCCCGTCGGCCACAAAGTCTGCGCCGATATGAAAGGCCTGCGCGAGGCCGTCGGGGCTGGGCTGCTCGGCGTACTGGAGGTTGATCCCCCACTGCTCACCACGACCCAGCAGGCGCTTGAAGCCCGGCAGATCATGCGGGGTGGAGATCAGCAAGATGTCGCGGATCCCGGCCAGCATCAGTACTGACAGCGGGTAGTAAACCATGGGCTTGTCGTAGACCGGCATCAACTGCTTGGAGATCGCGAGGGTGAGCGGGTGCAATCGGGTCCCCGATCCGCCGGCGAGCACGATCCCCTTGCGGGCGGGAGCGGCACTCATCGAGCGAGCTCCGTGGCGCGGATCGCGCGGCCCTCGTATTGGGCACTGATCCAGTCACGATAGACACCGCTTTGTACGGCAGCGACCCAGTCGCCATGGGCGAGGTACCAGTCGACCGTGGCGGCGATGCCCGATCTGAAGTCATGAGCGGGCTGCCAGGACAGTTCGGCGGCGATCTTGCTCGCGTCGATCGCGTAGCGTCGATCGTGTCCCGGACGGTCGGCGACGTGCGTGATCAGACGTTCGCGGGCGCCGCTCGCATCGGGCCGGCGCTGATCGAGCAGCCCGCAAATGGTCCGAACCACGTCAATATTGGCCATCTCATGGGCCCCGCCGATGTTGTAGGTCTGGCCGGGACGACCTCGTTCGAGGACCACCCGCAAGGCCGAGCAGTGATCGCCGACGTAGAGCCAGTCACGCACCTGTCGACCGTCACCGTAGACCGGCAGGGGCTTGCCCGCGAGGGCGTTGGCAATCACCAGGGGGATCAGCTTCTCGGGAAACTGCATCGGCCCGTAGTTGTTCGAGCAGTTGGTGATCAGCGTGGGGAGCCCATAGGTGTGGTGCCAGGCGCGCACCAGATGGTCCGACGCCGCTTTCGAGGCGGCGTAGGGGCTGTTGGGCGCATACGGTGTCGTCTCGCTGAACGCGGGATCGGCCTGGCCGAGACTGCCGTAGACCTCATCGGTCGACACATGCAGGAATCGGAATCGCTCACGCATGGCGCGATCCGCCTGGCCCCACCAGGCTCGGCTCGCCTCGAGCAACTGGAAGGTGCCCTCGATATTTGTCCGGATGAATTCACCCGGCCCCAGAATGGACCGGTCGACATGACTCTCGGCCGCGAAGTGCAGGATGGCTCGCGGCTGGCAACGGGCGAGCAGCGCATCGACCAAGCTGCGGTCGTTGATGTCGCCCTGGACGAACTCGAAGCGGGGATCGGTCTCGAGCGCTCTCAGGTTGCCGCGGTTGCCCGCGTAGGTAAGCGCATCCAACACCAGCACCGGCTCGTCGTGGCGCTGCAGCCAGTCGAGCAGGAAGTTGGCACCGATGAAGCCGGCTCCGCCGGTCACGATGATCATGGGGAATCCGCGAAAAAGGTAGAAGCGTAATTATAGGTGGCGCCTGAGTTCCAAGGCCCCGTTGTGCCAGCCCCCAGCCGCATGAGCTTTGACGTGGCTGGGTTTACACTGTGGAAACAATGCCGGCAAAAACGGCTGGAGGGAGGCCATCATGAACCTGAATTACTCGAGTGAAGAACTGGCCTTTCGCGATCAGGTCCGGTCCTGGCTCCAGGACCATCTGCCTCACGATCTGCGCGACAAGGTGCTCAACTACCAGCATCTGGACAAGGACGAGCTGCTGCGCTGGCACCGCATCCTCGCGGCCAAGGGCTGGGTGGCGCCCGCCTGGCCGGTCGAGTGGGGGGGCACGGGCTGGAATGCGGTCGAGCGCTACATCTGGGAAGAGGAAAGTGCACTCGCGGGGGCACCCCCGATCGTGCCGTTTGGCATCACCATGTGTGCCCAGGTACTGCTCCGGTTCGGGACCGACGCCCAGAAAAAGCGCTTCCTGCCCCGGATCTACCAGGGCGAGGATTTCTGGGTGCAGGGCTACTCCGAGCCGGGGTCGGGCTCTGATCTCGCCTCGCTCAAGACCCGGGCCGAACGGCGTGGAGACCACTACCGGGTCACCGGTCAGAAGATCTGGACCACGCTCGGTCATTACGGCGACTGGATCTTCTGTCTGGTCCGCACCGACTCCCAGGCGAGCAAGAATCAGGAGGGCATCAGCTTCCTGCTCATCGATATGAAGACGCCAGGCATCACCGTGCGACCGTTGATCCTGCTCGACGAAGCCCACGAGGTGAACGAGGTGTTTTTCGACGACGTCGAGGTTCCGGTCGAGAACCTGGTGCACGAGGAGCACAAGGGCTGGACGGTCGCCAAGTACCTGCTTGGTCACGAGCGTCTCAATACCGGCCGGATCGGTGCCTCCAAGCGTGAGCTCATGAAGCTGCGCGAGGCGGCGTCGGCCACCCAATATCGAGGCCGGCCGATGATCGACGATGTTCGCTTTCGTGACCGCCTGACCCGCATCGAGGTCGAGCTCACTGCGCTCGAGATCACCAACATGCGCTTCGTGGACGAGATGCGCCAGACCGGCCGGATCGGCCCAGAGGTCTCGATGCTCAAGATTCGTGGCACCGAGATCCAGCAAGCGATCACCGAATTGTCGATGCAGGTGCTGGGGCCTCGCGCCCAGGCGTTCAGGCCGATCGACTACGACGGATTTGACCTCTTCGAGGGATCGGTCGCAGCTCGCTATTTCAATTTCCGCAAGACCTCGATTTACGCTGGGTCCAATGAGATCCAGCGCAATATCTTCTCCAAGATGGCCCTGGGACTTTGAGCGATGAACTTCCAGTACACCGAAGAACAGCAGCTGATGGCCGATTCGGTCGCGCGGCTGGCCGACGAACACTACGACTTTGAGACCCGCAAGCGGATCGTCTCGTCCGAGCCGGGCTACAGCCGCGAGGTGTGGGCGAGGCTGGCCGAGCTGGGGTTGCTGGCGCTCAGCCTGCCAGCCGAGCACGGCGGGTTTGATGGCGGCGCCCTGGATCTGGTCGCAACGATGGAGACCATCGGCGGCGCGCTGATGGTGGAGCCCTTTGTCCCGACCGTTGCCTTGGGCGCGCGCCTGATCGCTCGTGCCGGCTCGTCGGCGCAGCGCGCGCGGTACCTACCCGCGGTGGCTGATGGCTCCCTGATGCTCGCGCTCGCGCACGACGAGGTGCAAGCGCGCTACGACCTCGAGCAGGTGGTTACGCGGGCCGAGCCGTCGGGTTCTGGCTGGCGGCTGACCGGACACAAGTCGATGGTGATCGGCGCGCCGCTTGCGAGTCATCTGATCGTTTCGGCGCGCACCGCCGGCCGGCCCGGCGACGCTCACGGGGTGTCGCTCTTCATGGTCCCGGCCGATGGCCCTGGGTTACGGATGAGAGTGCTGCGCACTCAGGACAATCACCGGGCGGCTGATCTCGAATTGCAGGCGGTCCAGGTGGGGCCCGATGCCTTGATCGGCCCAGCCGGTGGCGCGCTCGAGGGGCTCGCCGAGGCCATCGACTTTGCGACGGCACTGAGTTGCGCCGAGGCGGTGGGTGCCATGAAAAGCGCCAATGCGGCGACGCTCGAGTACCTCAAGACGAGGCGTCAGTTCGGCGTACCGATCGGCAGCTTCCAAGCCTTGCAGCATCGGCTGGTGGACATGCACATCAGTGCGGAGCAGGCGCGCTCGATCACGCTGCTCGCTTGCAGCCGGATCGATTTGGCCGCGCGCGGTGAGATCACGCCGGCCGAACGGTCCCGGATCACGGCAGCGGCCAAACTCAAGGTTTGTGATGCGTCCCGTCATGTCGGACAGGAGGCGATCCAGCTTCATGGGGGCATGGGGATGACTCAGGAGATGAAGGTCGCCCATACCTTCAAGCGCCTGACCATGCTGGGTCAGCAGTTCGGCGATGCGGATCATCAGCTCGCGCGCTACGCGTCATTGACCTGAAGCGCTCGAAGAGGATCGAATGGCGCCAGATCATCGTATCGCCCCCGCCGCGCCGCTAGGTCGGCAGAAAGCGATAACCGCCACCGCGCACCGTCTCGATCAGCCGCTCGTGTCCTGAGGGGGCGAGTGCAAGGCGCAAGCGCCGGATATGGACATCGACCGTGCGCTCCTCGATGTAAACGTGATCGCCCCAGACCTTGTCGAGTAATCGCCCGCGCGACAGGACCCGATCCGGGTGCTTCATCATGAAATGCAGCAAGCGGAATTCGGTGGGGCTCAGAGAGAGGGGTTTGCCGACGGCGAACACCCGGAAGGTGTCGGGTTCAAGCCGCAGGCCAGCGATTTCGATCGTCTCCTCGACCGATTCGGGCGCCGAGCGGCGTAGCAGGGCTCGCACGCGCGCGAGCAGTTCACGGGGCGAGAAGGGCTTGGTCACATAGTCATCGGCGCCCACGTCGAATGCTTGCAGTTTGTCGCCTTCCTGGGCACGCGCGGTCAGCATGATGAGCGGAATCGAACGCCATCGCGGGTGGCTGCGCAGGCTCTTGGCGAAATCCAAGCCGGAGCGACCCGGCAGCATCCAGTCGAGGAGAATCAGGTCTGGGGTTTCGTTGTCCAGGAGCGCCCAGGCCTGTTCGGCGGTTTCCATGCCGGTTGGGGTAAAACCGGCATGCCGCAAGTTGACCATCATCAATTCGCGGATGTCGGACTCGTCTTCAATGACCAGGATGCGCGCGGACATCAGGCACTCAGGTGCAGCCGTTCAGGCGGGTAGGCTGAAATTATGTCGCCTTGATGACAGGATGATGACAACCCACTGTGCCCCAGCCCAAGGCTCCGAGGGCTCGCAGCCGTCTCCGGTTGTCTCAGGAGCCGACGCTGAAGAAGCGCCGCCGACCGCGCATGTCGGCGAGCTGCCTCAGCAGCGTGGCAAAGTCGTCATCGTCGTCGATCGGATTGAGCCGCTCGGTGTTGACGATCAGGATCGGTGCTGCCTCGTAATCATGAAAATAGCGGCTGTACTGCTCGATCAGCGCCCGTAGATAGGTTTCGCCGATCTGGGTTTCCATGGGGACCCCG
>CAZAVT010000073.1:5416-12466 GCA_964488395.1 uncultured Burkholderiaceae bacterium
TGCAAGCTCGTAAAGATCTGCTGATAAAGCCGGTACTCGTCGTCATCGAGCGTGAGCCGGGCAAACAGCGGGTCCTTGTCCAGCAGAAAATCGCCCGTGACTGTCGTCGAGAAGAGGTCTCGCTGTGACAGCTCGCGCAGCTGTGCGATTCGCTGAAACAGGAAGAACAGCTGGGTGGGCAGAGCGTGTCGCCGGCTGTCCTTGTAGAAGCGCTCAAGAAAGGGGTTGTCCTGCGGCTGCTCAAGCACCAAGTCGGCGCCGAATCGCGTGGCCAGTTTGCGAGCAAGCGAGGTCTTACCCGCTCCGATCGGACCCTCGATCACGATGTGCCGGTAACGCTCGAAGGGAGAGGGCAGGGCGGTGCTCATGAGCGGAAGATGAAGTAGACCGCTCCGAGCAGGCACAGGGCCGCCCAGAGGTAGTCGAGTTTGATGGGCTGGTTCATGTATAAGACCGCGAAGGGGACAAACACCGCAAGCGTGATCACCTCCTGGAGGACCTTCAGCTGTGGCAGGCTGAAGTGGGTAAAGCCGATCCGGTTGGCGGGCACCTGCAGCAGGTATTCAAACAGCGCAATGCCCCAACTGGCAAGTGCAGCGTACCACCAGGGCCGGCTCGCCATGTCCTTCAGGTGGGCATACCAGGCAAAGGTCATGAACACATTCGAGGCGATCAGGAGCGCGATCGTCTGGAGCGGAATCGGCAGATGGCTCATCGCTTTGAAAATACCGTTGGTGGCCCGTCCGCCGGGAGCCAGGGCAGCGTGTCGGCTCGCGTGATGACCTGACCGGCGCACGCACGAAGCAACTCGCGGACGGTGCCGCGTCCGGGGATCAGCAACTCGGCGTCGAGTTCTGCGAGTGGCATGAGGACGAACGCACGCTGATGCAGTCGTGGGTGCGGAAGGGTCAGCGTTGCCGTCTCGATCACCTGATCGTCAAAGAGCAGCAGATCCAGGTCAAGCGTACGCGGTGCGTTCGGGTAGGGGCGTTCGCGTCCCGCCCGCGCTTCGAGGGTCTGGAGAACAGCAAGCAGCGCAAGCGGCCCGAGCGATCCTTCGATCCGGATGACCGCATTCAGGAAATCCGGCCCCTCGGCATCGACCGGCGCGCTACGATAAAGCCCAGAGCAAGCGGAGACCCTGAGACCTGGCTGCTCGGCGATCGCGCGGACCGCGGTCGCGAGCGTTTCGTGGGCTGCGCCCAGATTGGCGCCGAGCCCAATGTAGGCACAGCTCATCGCAGCGTCCTTCAGCGCGGGCTCAAAGGCCAGCCGTCAGCTGGACGGCAAAGCCGCATCGGTTGTGGCGCCTCGCCCTGACAGCGCTTCAGCGGACGCGCCCTTGCCGCGACCGCGACTGCGACGCCGGCGCTTGCCCGCCGAACCCTCTCGAGGGCCCTGGTGGGCCGCCTGTCGGACCATTTCGGCGCGCACCGCGCCGTCGGCCTCGATGAATTCGGTCCACCAGTCGCCCAGCTCGGCCGGCAGCTCGCCTGCGTCACAGCGCAGCAGCAGGAAGTCGTAGCCCGCGCGCAGCCGCAGGTGCTCGAGCAGGCTGAACGGCGTGCGTCCGGCGCGACGTTCGAATCGCGGTTGCATCATCCAGATGTCGCGCATGTCCGACTGGTGCCGGCGCTGGATCGCGAGCTGTGCGGCTTGCTCGTCGAGGACCTCATCGATCGCGCGGTTGAGCGCCACGATCGAGGGCTCGCCCGCGGCGAGCGCCCGCTGCCAGCGGGCCCGAACCGGTTGCCACAGCAGCGAGGCGAAGAGAAAACCTGGGGAGATGGTCTTGCCGGCCAGTACCCGCTGGTCGGTCCGCTCGAGCGCGGTGGTGACGAAGCGCTCGCCGTCGGGCTGCTCGAGGATCACATCAAGGAGCGGCAGCAGACCGTGGTGCAGGCCCTCACGGCGCAACTCGTGCAGGCAGGCGAGCGCGTGCCCCGAGACCAGCAGCTTTAGCATCTCGTCAAACAGACGGGCGGCCGGAATGTTGGAGATCAGGGGCGCGAGTTCGCGGATGGGCGCACGGGTACGCGGCTCGATGCCGAAACCGAGCTTGGCGACGAACCGGGCCACGCGCAGCATTCGCACGGGGTCCTCTCGAAAGCGCTGTTCGGGGTCGCCGATGATGCGCAACACCCGCTTCTTCATGTCCCTCACGCCGTCGTGATAATCCAGCAGCGCATCAGCGATCGGATCCAGGTAGAGCGCATTGACCGTGAAGTCGCGGCGCGCGGCATCCTCGGCTTGCGAGCCCCACACGTTGTCCCGCAGCACCCGGCCGTGCTCGTCCGTCTCGGCGACGTCCTGAATGGCTCGGAAGGTCGAAACTTCGATGGTCTCTCGGCCAAAGAGCACATGAACGATCTGGAAGCGCCGGCCGATCACCCGCGACCGGCGAAAGAGTGCACGGACCTGATCGGGCGTTGCGTTGGTCGCGACATCGAAATCCTTGGGCCTGAGGCCCAGCATCAAGTCGCGCACGGCCCCACCCACGACGAAGGCCTGGAACCCGCCCTGTTGCAGCCCCTGGCAGGTGCGTAGTGCCGCCTCGGACACCAGCGCCAGGTCGATGCCTTGCGCGCTCGCTTTCAAGGCACGAGCCTTTTCGCGAATGGCCGAGCGCGGGCCGTCATCGCGGCCAAGGATGCGACGGATGAGTTTGCGGATCATTCGAAAAGACGCAGCAAGGTCCAGCCGCGTTCGCTCGCCACGCGTGCGAGCCGCGCGTCGGGGTTGGTTGCCACTGGATGGCTGACTCGCGACAGAAGCGGAATGTCGTTGGCGGAGTCGCTGTAAAACCAGGTCTGCTCGAACTGCGCCCAGGCAAGCCCTTCGCTCGCGAGCCACTCGTCGGTGCGGGTGAGCTTGCCCTCGCGAAAGGCTGGGGTGCCGCGCGGCCGGCCGGTAAAGCGGTTGTTGATCGATTCGATGCCGGTTGCCACCAGGTGTTCGAGACCGAACTCGCGCGCGATTGGCGCGGTGACGAATTCGTTGGTGGCCGTCACGAGCGCGCACAGGTGGCCGCGGTCGATGTGCCTGGCCACCAGTTCCCGGGCGGCTGGTGTCATCGCCGGCCGGATCACTTCTGCCATGTACTGGCGATGCCAGGCGTCCAGGATCTCGCGCGGATGGCGGGCGAGCGGGGCAAGCTGGAATTCGAGGAACTCGAAAATATCCAAGGTGCCAGCTTCATACTGCTGCATGAAGTGCTCGTTTCTCGCCTGATGCGCCCGGGCATCGAGCGCGCCGATCCGGCACAGAAAGCGCGCCCACTCGTAATCGCTGTCGATCGGCAGCAGCGTGTGATCGAGATCGAACAGGGCGAGCCCACGGGGTTCGGTCGAGCGGACGGGACGCTCTGGGGTTGAAAGATCGCTCATGAGCCTGGGAGTCTAACAGCCGGGCGCTGTTCGAAGTCACGCAGCAGGGGCAATGTGAGTGGGCGCTGGCGCTCGAGGGCGAACCGTTCGAGCGCGTAGAGCAGTCCGAGCAGGCTGCCAAGGTCCCGGCTGCGGTGGCGCAGTAGATGATCGATCAGTTCGGTCGTGCAGGGGATGCCCGATTCGTCCATCCGATCCCGAAGCGCGGCTCGACAGTCGTCATCGGACAGGGGCAGTAAGCGGATCACCAGGCCATAGCCCAGCCGGGTGCGCAGATCTTCGCGAAGGGGGAGCGCAAGCGGTGCTGCCGAACCCGCACACACCAGGGCGGCCTGCGCTCGCGCGAGGGTTCGGTTGTAGAGGTGAAAGAGTGCAGCCTGCTGCGCATCGTCCAGTCGGTCGCAGTCATCGACACAGGCGACCGACCCCGTGTCTTGGGGCCAGTCCTCGAAGGCGCTCACCGGGGCGATGGGTCCAAGCGATTGGGGGCTGAGCGCCCGCAACAGGTGGCTTTTGCCGGTACCGGGCTCGCCCCAGAGGTAGATGAGGCGAAACTGCCGATCCCCCTCGGCGAGGGCGCGGATCCGTTGAAGCGCTTCGGCATTGCGACCGACGATAAAATTCGACAGGCTCGGATTCGGCGCTCGGATCAGGTCCAGGCCCATCTGCTCCATGTCGGGCGCTCCGTAGGCTTCAGGACCGGCGGTGGAACTCGCTCGCGAGCCAGGCCTCGTGGAGCCGGCTGAGCACGACCGAGGCCGTGGCCGCGAGGGGCAGCGCGAGCAGCAGACCGACAAAGCCGAACAGCGTGCCGAAGGCGAGGAGCGCGAACAGAACCGCGACCGGGTGCAGGCCGATCCGCTCGCCAACCAGCCGCGGGGTGAGCCAGTAGCTCTCGATCAACTGCCCCAGTCCGTAGACGATCGCCACGACCAGGAGCCCATCCAGGGGACCCATCTGCAGCATCGCCGAGATCAGGGCGATCACGAGGCCGGCACCAAAGCCGACATAGGGGATGACTGAAAGGAGCCCGGTCAGCACGCCCAGTGGCAACCACTGTTGCAGTCCCCCGACGTAGAGACCGGCGCTGTACCAGACGGCAAGCGCCAGCATGACCAGCAGCTGTCCGCGTAGATACTGGCCAAGCAGGGCGTCGGTTTCGGCAAGGGCCGACTGGACGCCATCGGCCCAGCGCAGCGGGATCAGGTGCATCAGCCGCGCAGTGAAGTGGTGCCAGTCGACCAACAGATAAAGGAGCACGACCGGCACCAGGACCAGGAGGCCGATGATCTCCACCGCTGCCGACCAGCCCGACCGGACGTATTGCATGAGCCAGCTGGCCACGTCCTGTCCGCTGCCGGCCAGCTGATTCGCGAGCCAGTCCCGGATGGTCGGGCCATCGAGCACCAGTTCGATGCCCAGGTGGTTGTTCAGCCAGGGCAATAGCCGATTGCTCACCGTCAGGGCGAGGGCGGGCAACTGCTTGCGGATCTGGCTGAGCTCGGACTGGATGACCGGGACCAGGATCAGGCAGATGGCCACCACGGCGAGCGCTGACAGCATGATCATCAGGGCGGCCCCAAGCATCCGCGGGACGCGCAGCCGCTCAAGCGCGTCGACCGCCGGCGCAAAGGCATAGGCGAGGAGGGCCGCGGCGACGAAGGGCGCGATGACACCTTGCAGCTGGTAGGCCAGGTAGGCCAGAACCGCTGCGATGATCAGCCAGAAGAAACCCTGGCGGGAGGGAGGGGTGACGGGTATCAAGGAGGGGCGCTCCGCCGCCGGCGGCCGCACGCCGGCACGATAGAATTCCGCGCATTGTATCGGCAGTCACTCCCGCCGAAGCTGTGCCGTCCCACTCCTGAAGGCTTTTGCCATGACCGCTCCCCTCTCCTACAAGGACGCCGGCGTCGACATCGATGCGGGTGACGCCCTCGTCGAGCGCATCAAGCCCTTGGCCCGCCGGACCCTGCGCCCGGGTGTGCTCGCCGGGATCGGAGGCTTTGGCGCCCTGTTCCAGGTACCACCGGGCTATCGTGAGCCGGTCCTGGTTTCGGGCACCGATGGCGTCGGCACCAAGCTTCGGCTGGCCTTCGCCCTCGACGGGCACGATACGGTTGGCATCGACCTGGTGGCGATGAGCGTGAACGACATCCTCGTGCAGGGCGCCGAACCACTCTTCTTTCTCGATTACTTTGCCTGCGGCCGGCTCGATGTCGGGACCGCCGCCCGCGTGGTGGGCGGCATTGCCGCAGGCTGCGAAGGCTCGGGCTGTGCGCTGGTGGGCGGGGAGACCGCCGAAATGCCCGACATGTACCCGGATGGCGAATATGACCTGGCTGGTTTTGCGGTCGGAGTGGTCGAGCGTGAAGCGATCATCGACGGTCGAACCATTGGCCCGGGCGATGCCTTGCTGGGGCTCGCCTCGAGCGGCGCGCACTCCAATGGCTATTCGCTGATCCGGCGGGTGCTCGAACGCCGATTCGGCCGCATCGACCACGCGAGCCTGGCTGAGGATCTGGACGGGCAGCCGCTCGCAAAGGCGCTCCTTGCGCCGACTCGGCTCTACGTTCGGTCGGTCCTGGGCCTCATCCGAGCCCTGCCCGTCAAGGGCCTGGCCCATATCACCGGCGGCGGACTGGTGGGCAATGTGCCCCGGGTCCTCCCCGACGGGCTCGGGGTTCGTATCCATCGCGACGCTTGGCCCAGGCCTCGGTTGTTTTCATGGCTGCAGCAAGCCGGCGCGATCACCGAGGAGGAAATGTGGCGGGTCTTCAACTGTGGGATCGGTATGGTCGTCATCGTCGATGCGGCTCACGCGTCCGAGGCGACGGCCCTGCTGGAGGCGGCTGGCGAACGGGTCTGGCGGATCGGTGAGGTCTGCGCGGGCTCGCCCGGCGGCCAGCAAGTCGAGATCGTCTGATCCAGACGACGCCTCGTGGCATGGGCTGGGCGGTGTCGGGTAGGCCCGCAGTCGGGCCGCTGGCTGGTGCGGCGGTGGCGCTCGCAGCGCTGCTCCTCCTGGGAGGATGCGGCTCGCTCGCCCGATCGGATCGCAGTCTGGAGGCGCCCGAGGCTGCGGCTGGGGGGCTCACTGATGAATCGGGCAGCCGCGAGGCGGTGACCCGACCGCGCGCCCCGGTCAGCAACTATCCGATCGAGATCCAGGGCCCGCCCGAGTTACGAACAGCGATTCTGGAGCGCACGCTGATTGGCCGGTGGCAAAAGCGCAGCGGCTATGAACCGGACCAATTTGAGGCGCTGGTCGCACGCCTGCCCGATGAGATCCGGGCCATCCTTCGGGCGGCCGGCTATTTCGATGGCCGTGCCGATATTGCGAGTCAGGCGGCAGGCGTGCGGATCGTACTTCATCCCGGTGCCCGGGCAACCGTTGGTCGCCTCGAGCTTCGTTTCGAGGGCGAGGCCACGGCGGACCCGCGCTTGATCGAGCGTCTGAAGGACGCATGGTTGCTGCCCGAGGGGAGCTTCTTTCGGCCGGATCGATGGGAGCAGGGCAAGCGGGCGTTGATCGACGCGCTCAGCCAGTCCGGGTACCTGCGGGCCAGGATCATCGAGAGTCAGGCGGTGATGGACGTCCAGGTGACCAGCGCCGCGCTCCAGCTCAAGGTCGACAGCGGCCCGCGGCTGGGTATCGGCCCGCTGC
>CAZAVT010000074.1:0-5381 GCA_964488395.1 uncultured Burkholderiaceae bacterium
AACGTGCGACCCTCCCCTTAGGAGGGGGATGCTCTATCCACTGAGCTACAGGGGCTGAGACGCGATTGTAGCGGAGGCGGGTGACGGAACGCGTCGGATCAACTCGCGGATTGCGAAGCCCAGTCCTGAGGCTGCGGTGCTCGCTTCTCGAGACACGCACCGCCACACCGACGGGTCGGGCTCGTCGAACCAGGCGTCGCCTTCCGGTTCCGTATCGACGTCGGTGATCAAGATGCGGTCGGCGCGACCCAAGCCTTCGCGGTAAACCTCTGCGCCTCCTGCGATGAAGATCTCGGGGACGCCAGACAGACGCTCGAGCGCCTCGGGGAGCGACCCCGCGTGCTCGCAGCCTGGATGCTGCCAGCTCTGGTCACGACTGAGCACGACGATTCGCCGACCCGGGAGCGGCCGGCCGATCGAGTCGAAGGTGCGCCGGCCCATGATCACCGCGTGTCCGAGGGTGGTCGCCTTGAAGTAACGCAGGTCCTCGGGCAGACGCCAGGGCAGGGCGTTTCGGTGACCGATGACGCCATTGCGGGCGCGGGCAACGATCAGGGTGATTCGCGAGGCAACCCCATTGAGTCCCGCCTTCATCCGATCAGACCGCGACAGGCGCCTTGATGGCGGGGTGCGATTGATACCCCTCGATCTCGAAGTCTTCGAAGCGGTAATCGAACAATGACTCGGGCCGGCGCTTGATGTGCAGCCGCGGCAAGGCGAAGGGCTCACGAGCCAATTGCATGCGGGCCTGATCGAGGTGATTGAGGTAGAGATGACAATCCCCGCCCGTCCAGACGAACTCGCCCGGCGTCAGGTCGCACTGCTGTGCGACCATTTCGGTGAGCAGGGCGTAGGAAGCGATATTGAAAGGAACACCCAGGAAGATGTCGGCGCTGCGCTGGTACATCTGGCACGACAGGCGCCCGCCCGCCACGTAGAACTGGAAAAAGGCATGGCAAGGCGCGAGTGCCATCCGAGGCAGATCGCCGACGTTCCAAGCCGACACGATCAGCCGCCGCGAATCGGGATCCCTCCGGATCCTCTCGACCACCTCGCCGAGCTGATCGACGCTTCGGCCGTCCGCTGTGCCCCAGGCGCGCCATTGGTGTCCATAGATCGGGCCGAGTTCGCCGTCGGCATTCGCCCACTCGTCCCAAATGGTGACACCATGTTCTCGGAGGTAGGCGGTGTTGGTCGAACCCTGCAGAAACCAGAGCAGTTCGTGGATGATGGAACGCAAATGGAGCTTTTTGGTCGTGACCAGCGGGAAGCCGTCGGCCAGGCTGAACCGCATCTGCCAGCCAAAGACGGACTTTGTACCTGTACCCGTCCGGTCGGCTTTTTCAGCACCGTGCTCGAGCACATGCCGCATCAAGTCGAGATAGGCTTTCAACGACTGAGCCCCTCGAAGGTTGCTCCCACCATGTGTTCAATGATGTCGTCATCGCTCATGGCGCCACCCGAGCGCAGGTAGTCGAGGGTCGGGTCACAGCTGCGCGAATAGAGGTGGTAGAGCAGGAACTCGGTCCTGTAGCGGGGCGCAAGCGAACCGTCCGCCTGGGCATCGCGGATCAACGCACCGATCCGCTCGGAGAGCTCCACCAGCTGATCGACGTAGTCGAGATTGCGGGTGAGCGACTCGCGAAGCGGCTGGCTGGTCGAGGGTAGGTGGGGCACGCCACCTGCCATCCGCTCCCGCAGCGTCCACTCCAGCAAGCCCCGCAATCGCTCGATCGGCGCGAGCTCGAGCGGCTGGGCATCCAAGGTCTCGCGGGTGCGCCTCAACAGACGCAACATGACCGCTGCCGCGAGCGATTCTTTGGACGCGAAGTGTTTATAGAGGCTGCCCTTGGCGATCCCGACCTCGGCCGCGATGTCGTCCATCGACATCAGCTCGTAGCCTTTGAGCGAGAGCAGGCGATTGGTCGCATCGAGAATCGCGTTTTCGCGGGCTTCGAACTGGGCCTCGCGAAACGAACGACGCGGCGCACGGGAGGGCCCAGTGCCCGGTGCGTACCAGTGAGTTTGAGATGCGGTGTCGTGTTGAACTTCGGACATGGCGAAGTCTTCTAGGAGGCTCTGGCGGCCTTGAATCAATGGAGCCATGATTCTGCCAGATCGCTCGGCGATCGAACTCAGTGGTCGCCACGCTGAGCGGTTATCGCCCCGGGCCGACTGGGCCGGCCGGCCCGGCTGCGCCAAGGGGCCTGCTGTCGTTGCGGCTGGGCTCCTTGCCGCTCGAGCTGCTGCCTCGCGGCGGCACCTTCAGTGCCAGCCGTTGTCCGTCCTGGCGAACAAGGGTCACTTGCTCCGCGCCGATCTCAACGATCCGAGTGGCTGCCCCGATCACTGCGCCTACCGGCAGCGCGCGGGCCGGTGCACCATTGATCGAGATCAAGGCCAGGCTATGGCCACCCTCGAGAATCACCCCTGCGAGTCGCAGACTCGGCTCGCTGGAATCGACCCTACCCAAGGCCCCGCTTGCGCGGTCCGCTGCGCCGAACAGTCGGCCGACACGCTCGAGTTCGGGTCTGGCCGCGCTCGCCGCGGGCAGCGGCGCCAGTGCCGGCGTGGGCGCCAGCAACCGGGCGGTGAGAACGGCTGCAAGCGCCACCCAGCCCAGGGCGAGCAGGATGCTCACCCATCGAGCGGCCCTTGAACGTTGCGGGATGCTGCTGATTGCCATGACCTGTCGCCGTTTGACCGACTGATATGATAGGACGCTTTCCCCAGCCGAGGTACGGTCCTGATGCGTGCTCCCTTCCGTAATGCCCTCCGGCCGACCCGCCAGTCCGGCTTCACCCTCATCGAGCTGATGGTCGTCATCGTGATCCTGGGCATCTTGGCCGCGATCGCCGTGCCGCGCATCATGAGCAAGCCCGACGAGGCGAGGGTGCGGGCCGCTCAAGCCGAGATCGCCCAGCTATTGCAGGCACTTGACCTTTATCGGTTGGATAACCAGCGCTACCCCACGACCGAGCAGGGCCTGTCAGCGCTTGCCGTGCGGCCCATGGCCGAACCCGTTCCTCCCAACTGGAAGGCCTACCTGAAGCAGGCGCCGGTCGATCCCTGGGGGCGACCGTATCAGTACCTGAGCCCAGGCGTGCGTGGCGAGATCGATCTCTTCAGCCTTGGCGCCGATGGCCAGCCCGGCGGCGAGGGGATCAATGCCGATATTGGTAACTGGTCGCTCAACCGCTGAGCGGCGTCGTGGTGCCTGCGAGCAGTCCGGTTTCACGCTGCTTGAGCTGCTCGTTGCCTGCCTGATTGTCGGCATCCTCGCGGCGACGATCAGTTTCGCGATGCCGCAGCGTGGCGCCCATCTGGCCTTCGAGGCAGACCGGTTGGCGCGACTGCTCGCGATCGCCAAGGAGGAGGCGCTGCTGCGCGCGGCACCGATTCGACTGGACAGCGACCCCGAGGGTTACCGATTCCTGGTTTGGCGGGAGCGCCGCTGGCAGCTGATCAGCGAGGATCCGATGCTGCGGGCCCGTCGTTGGGAAGTGCCCACCGACCTGAGGGTGGTGCGTGCCGACGGAGGGCAGTCGATCGAGTCTGGACGTGAGCCACTCGACCCACCGATTCGCATTTGGCTCCAGAGGCCACAGGGGACAGCCATCATCGAAGGGGACGGCTTGGGCCAGTTCGCTGTTCGAACGCCAGGAGGTTGAGTTGACACTGCAGGCCGCAAGGGCAGCGCAGCGCAGGCCCGTCGAACAGGGCTTTACACTGGTCGAGGTATTGGTCGCGCTCACGATTGCCGCGATCGCGCTGGTCGCGGCAAGCCGCGCGGGCGCGGGACTTGCGATCGGTGCGGGTGAGGCACGGGCTCGCACCTACGCTCATTGGAGTGCCGACAACCGACTCGCGAGCATCCGCCTGGGTGGCGAATTTCCCGCCCCCGGGACCCGCCGTTTCGATTGCCCGCAGGGCGCTATTCCCCTGCGTTGCGTCGAGTCCGTGTTCAACACGCCAAACGCCGATTTTCGTCGGGTGGAGCTCGCAGTCGAAAACCCCGAAGACGGTCATCGCCTGGCGCGCCTGGTCGGTTTCGCAATACGGCAACGTTGAGGGCCTTGCAACATGCAGCGCAACAGCTTCAGGTGCGCGCGCAGCCGGGCTGCGGGGTTTACCCTGCTCGAATTGCTGGTCGCTGTGACGCTGATGGCCGTGATTGCGCTCCTCGGTTGGCGAGGCCTCGATGCGGTGATCAGCGCCCGCGATGACATCACCCGAAATTCCGATCGCCTGCGCGCGCTCTCGCTCGCGTTCGCACAGATCGAGGATGACCTGCGTCGGGCCTGGTTTGCGCGGCTACTTGTACCCGGTGAAACGGTGATTGCGCTCAGGCAACCCGACGAGGGTCGGATCGAGCTCGAACTCTTACGCGCGGCGCCGACCGCCCGCAGCCTCATGGAGCCGGCTGCAAGCGGCCTGGGCCCTGTCGATCGATCCGATGCCTCGCCGCTCGCTCCCCTGCAGCGAGTGATTTGGCGCCTCAATGAGGGTCGCCTCGAGCGGGGCCAGCAGGGCTGGCTACCGGGCGGGGCAGCGCTGGGTGACTGGGTCTGGCAGCCGCTTGTTGTTGGGCTCGACACGATTCGTTGGCGTCTGTGGGTCGACGGGCAGGGCTGGGTCGAGACCGTTTCCCCCCGAGCCGCCGGCCTCACGCCCTCGGGTGCCCCGGGTCCCCTACCGTCGTCTGGCGATCCGTCGGCCGTCAATCGGCCAGCGGCTGGTGTCGAGATCACGCTCACTGGCCGCGGCGAGCAGCTGGTCCGCGTACTCGCCGCCCGGGATTGACGCGATGCGAGTGACGATCCAGCAGATGAGTCAACGGCGGGGGGGGGGGCGCGAGCAGGGCGTGGCGATCGTGAGCGTGCTACTGATCGTCATGCTCATCAGCCTGATCGTTGGCAGCCTGTTCTGGCGAGAATATGTTGCCGTCCGATCGATTCAGAACCGGAGTGCCCTGGCCCAGTTGCGCTGGATCGAAACGGCTGTGCTCGACTGGGCTGCTGTGGTGCTGCGCGCTGATCAAAATGCCGCAGGTGAGGTCGATCATCTGCTCGAGACCTGGGCAACGCCGGTCGCCGAGACCCGTCTTGATGAGACCGTCACCGCGGGCGCATCGATCGGTGAAGACAGCCAGAGCGCCTTGATCGCGGGCCAGATCGAAGACGCGCAAGGGCGGATTGACCTGAACAGCCTGGTCAAGGCCGGCGAGGTGGACGCCGCGCGCTCGGCCGCCGTGCAGCGGCTGCTGAGCCTTCTGGGTTTGCCGGCAGGGCTGCTGCAGCCGCTTGTCGAGGCCTTGCAGGTACCACCAGGCAAGGCGATGCCACTGCTGCGCTTGAGCGATCTCAATCGCCTGCCCGGGT
>CAZAVT010000074.1:5391-11554 GCA_964488395.1 uncultured Burkholderiaceae bacterium
GGCGCTCGAGCCCTTCGTGGTCTTGCTGCCGATCAACCCGCCAGGGTTTCCGGCCAACGCCAGTTCGCCGACCAGGATCAACATCAACACTGCATCAGCCGAGGTCATTGCCGCGTCGCTGCCCGGCCTTAGCCTTGACGAGGCCCGGCGTTTCGTGCTCGTTCGCGAGCGCAACTTCTTCACATCCCTGGAGCTCGCACAGTCGCGTTTTGATCGGCCTGTGGTGCTCGACCCCGAAAGGTTCGCGGTGAAGTCCTCCTATTTCCTGTTGCGTGGAGTGGTACGCTTCGGTCGTGTCGAGGCCGAGACCGAGGCCTTGTTTTTTCGCGCCCCGGCGCGAGTCGAACTGATCTGGCGGCAGAGGCTCTGAGGTAGCCCGGACGATGGCTGAAGGCAGGCTCAAGGCGAAACGAGGCGAGGCCGTCATCTGGCTGCCGCCGCGCTCGAGCGGCGAGCGCGCGCTTGCGTCCTCGCCCAGCCTGCTGGTCATGACCCGCGCCGGCAGCGACCCGGCGGCCGCGACCCTGACCGTCCGCGCGAGTCTGGAAACCCTCCCGCCGATGCGTACAGTGCGTTTGATCCTCGACGCGCGCGATGTCACGATCCTGAGGGTTCGATTGCCCCGCCTGTCGCCCGCGCGGCTCGCGCGGGCGCTGCCGGGACTGCTCGAGGATCAGGTCCTGCAGGATGCCCAGCAGTGCGTCTGGGCGGTGGATCCGGTCCCACTCGAGACGGGTGAGCAGCGAGTCGCGGTGATCGACCGAGGCTGGTTCGAGACCGTTTTGCAGGCCTTTGAACGCCGTCGTATCCGAGTGCTCTCGGCCTGGCCCATGCAGGCGATTGCCCGTCCACAGCCGGGTACTGGCTGGCTTTATGCGCTGCCCGACGGACTGGCGCTTTGCACTGCATCGGGCGAGGGCTTGGGCTGGCCCGCAGCCCCGACCAACGAGGCCCGCGCGTTGCAGCTGAGTGAGGTGCGTGAGTTCGCTCGTGTCCTCGACGCTCCGGTTGTGAGGACCTATCTGTTGGATCCCGCCTGGGCCGCTTTGGTGGATGCCGATGAGCAGCAGCCGCCTGACTGGCCGGGGCGTGGTTCACTCGATCTGTTGACCGGCCGGTACGCGGGCCGAGAGACGAGCTGGTTCGACAGGGTCGACTGGCCCTCCTGGCGGCTGGCCGCGTCGCTGGCGGCGCTCGTCATCGTGACCGCGCTGGTGGGGCTCAACCTCGAATGGGCAAAGCTCGCTGCAGAAGAGCGGCGGCTCTCTGCGCAGATTCAGGGCCGGTTCAAAGACCTGCTCGGCGAGACCACACCGATGGTTGATCCAGTGCTGCAGATGTCCCGTCAGCTGGCGGTGATGAGGCTGCGGGCCGGTCAGCCCGATCCTGACGGATTCGTATCCCTGTTGGCGCGCTTCTCAGAGGTGTTGAGCGCCGCTGAGACCGATGCGCTTGTTGCGGTCCAGTATCGCGATGGTCAGCTCAATCTGAGCCTGCGGGCGGGCATTGCCAATTCGCCGGCGGCACGCGAGCGGCTGACCGAGGCCAGCCGGCTGCAGGGCCTTGCACTTGCCTTCGAGGCCGGGCGTGAGGGGCAGGCCGTCCTCAGGCCGCTGCGATGAGCGCCTCCGAAACCCGCAGTGCGACGATCGAGTCGCTGATTCAGCGATGGCGGTTGCTGCAGCCGCGCGAGCGTCGACTGCTCGTCCTTGCCGCTGTCGTCGCGATCGTTGGTGTCCTCTACCTCTTCGTGTTTGAGCCCGCCTGGCAAGCCCGCGCGACACTCGAGGATCGTCTGCCTCGCTTGCGCACCCAGCTGGTGTCGGTCGAGCGTCTGGCAGCCGACGCGCGTTCCCTCGACGGATCTAAAAGTGCGGCCGTCGAATCGGTCCAGTCGGTTCGGTTGGCACTCGAGCGTCGGATCGATGCCGCCGGGCTGCGGGCTTCGCTAGTCAGACTGCAGGTGAGCGGCGCGGTGATCGATCTCAGTTTCCGGCAGGCGCCCTTTGAGCGGTGGATCGAGTGGCTCGACGAGTCGGTTCGTGAACAACGGTTGCGGGTGCTCGACGTCTCGCTCACGCGTGAGGGCTCACCGGGGCAGGTTTCGGGGCGCGTACTGCTCGAGACGGCGCCGGGGTCCAGTGGGTCAGGGGTCGCGCGATGAGGCTCTCAACCCTGCTCGCGTGGTTGCTGGGGCTCGTCGTTGCTGGGATCGTTGCGGTTGGTGCGTTGTTGGCCATCGCCCCGGCGACCTGGCTCGATCGGGTGATCGAGCGCGCGAGCGCCGGCCGACTGCGTCTGGCGGAGGCCTCGGGCACGATCTGGGCCGGGCAGGGTCGCCTGGTGGTGGGCGGCGGAAACATCGCCGGTTCGGCGCCAGATGGTACGGCCGCGATCGCTGCGAGCCCATCCCAGCCGGTGTTGAGCGGGGTGGCGCTCCCGGGTCGCTTGCGCTGGGAGGTGGCGCCCTTGCCACTCTTGCTGGGCTTGATCGACGCCCGCCTGCAGATCGATGGCATGAAGGAGGCCGTCCGCCTCCAGGGATCTCCGCTCGACCTGCGACTGGTCAACGGCCAGCTCGCTCTCGCCCGAACCGACCTGGGTGCGCTGGGCTCGCCTTGGAGTACCGTGCGGCCTGCTGCCGCCCTGCGCCTGGGCTGGGAGGGCGTGAGTGTGCAGCGTGGCCGCTTTGAGGGCCGGCTCCAGGTCGAGCTACACGATGTAAGTGCCGCACTCTCCGCGGTACGGCCGCTGGGGAGCTACCGGATCGTGGTGCTGGGCCAAAACGACCGAACGGTGATCGAGCTCCAGACTCTCACAGGTGCCTTACGGCTTGCCGGCCAGGGCGAAATGGTCGCCGGCCGTTTGCGCCTGATCGCGCAGGCCGCACCGACCGATCCTGCCGATACGCGTCTGCTGGGCTTGCTGGGTCTGCTGGGTCCCCGCGAAGGCGACCACACCGTCATTAGAATAGGGGGATGAAGATGCGCTCAACCGAACGTCGGTCGCTGCCGACCCTGCGCACTCCTGGGTCCTCATGGTTCGCCCAAGCGCTTGCCCATGCGCTCGTTACCTTGTCGGCGGTCGTTTTGTCGACAGCGGTTGCGCAACAACCCGCACGCAGCGCTGCGGCGCCTGAGCCGATGGTCGCGAGCGCCGATGGCGTGAGCCTCAATTTTCGCGACGCTGAGATCGACGCGGTCGTTCAATCGTTTGCCGAGTTTCTCGGCCGCAACGTGGTGATCGACCCGCGCGTTCGAGGTCGCATGACCCTCGAGACGGCCCGACCGGTGAGCCGGGCGCAAGCCTTTGACCTTTTGCGGATCAGTCTGCGCGGGCATGGATTTTCGATCGTCGACAGCCAGGGGCTGCTGCGCGTGCTGCCCGAGGCCGAAGCCAAGCTTCAGCCGGTGCCATTCGCGTCAGCCGAGGCGGCGCAGCCGGGTTCGGCCGCTGCCGCTGGCGAGCAACTGGTCACGCGCGTCTTCCAGCTGCGCCACGAGTCGGCCAATTCGATCGTGCCGGTCCTGAGGCCACTGATTCCGTCCAACAACACGGTCACCGCCGTGCAGGGCAGCAATGCGGTCGTTGTTACCGATTACGCCTCGAATCTGTCCCGCATCGCCAGCATCATTGAGGCGCTGGATCGTCCGCCCGATGACGAGGTGCAGGTCGTGCCGATCGCCCATGCGGTCGCGACCGATGTCGCGGTGGCGGTTGCCCGTATGCTCGAGGACACACCGCGGTTTGGTGTTGGTACGACGGGACCAGCTGCGCCGCAGCAGCAGACCGAGCTTGCCCAGCGGGTTGCCGTGCTCGCCGATCCCCGTCTGAACGCCGTGCTGTTGCGCTCCTCGAGCCCGGAACGTTTAAAGCTTGCCCGCAATCTGATCGCCCGGCTGGATCAGTCGAACGGCGATGCCGGCAATATTCATGTCGTCTATCTTCGAAATGCCGAAGCGGCCAAGCTGGCCCAAACCCTGCGGGGCGTACTGACCGGTGAGTCCGGGCAGACTGGCGCACCGGGCAGTACCTCGCTGTCGTCCTCGCTCGCATCGGCTCAGAACCCGGGCATGAGCGGCAATACGCTTTCCGGCAATGCGGGTGGCCCGGCCAATGCCGGAACGGCGGGATCGTCTGCGCTCCGTAGCGGATCGGCGACGTCTGGGCAGCAGGGTACGCTCAGTACCCGGGTGGGTGCGGTCTCGATCACCGCCGACCCAGCGACCAATGCGCTCATCATCACGGCGCCCGAACCGGTATATCGCAGCTTGCGCTCGGTCATCGATCGGCTGGACATGCGGCGCGCGCAGGTTTTTATTGAGTCATTGATCGTCGAAGTGCAAGCGGACAAGGCCGCTGAACTGGGAATCCAGTGGCAATTTCTTGGCGCCCCCCAGGGATCGACTCGCGCCATCGGGGGAACCAACTTCAATGCGACCGGCAGCGGCGCCAATATCCTCGGCGCAACCACCAACATCGGGACGGTCGGCAATGGCCTCAATATCGGCATCGTTCGGGGCACGGTCACCTTGCCCGGTGCGGGCGAGGTCCTGAACCTGGGTGCGCTCGCTCGTGCGCTCGAATCCGAAGCGAGCGGCAACATTCTCGCCACGCCCAACCTCCTCACGCTCGATAACGAGGAAGCACGCATCATCATCGGCCAGAACGTCCCCTTCATCACCGGACAGTTCGCCAACGCGACCGGAACGGGCACCATCAATCCGTTTCAGACCATCGAGCGGCGAGACGTCGGCACGACCCTGAGAGTGCGCCCGCAGATTTCCGATTCCGGCACTGTTCGCCTGCAGATCTTCCAGGAGGTTTCGAGCGTTCAGAGCACGACGCTCGCTGCCGGGATCGTGACCAACCGTCGGGCGATCGAGTCGACCGTTCTGGTCGATGACGGCGAGATCATCGTTCTGGGCGGACTGATTGAGGAGCGTGTCGAAGACGGCGTCCAACGGGTGCCCGTGCTCGGCGACATTCCCCTCCTTGGTGGACTGTTCCGGTACGAGGGGCGCAAGCGCACCAAGACCAATCTGCTGGTCTTTCTCAGGCCCATCGTGCTGCGCGATGCCGAAGCCTCCAATTCAGTCACTGCCACGCGATACGACTACATCCGTTCGTTGCGCGGCGAGGCTCGTGTGCCCGGGCGCAGTGGTTTGCCGGAGCTGGTCTCTCCTGCGCTGCCGGCAATGCCCGCGCCTCCTGCAGCCGGAACGAGCCCTCTGCCGGCGATCAACCGGCCGCCCGCCAGCCTCTCACCCGATGTCGAGGCGGCAAGTCGCGCCCGGCGCGCGGCTCCGCCCCCGCCCGTGCCCAGTTACGGCAATTGAGCTTAACGATGGCTACGGTCGTCGCCTCTCGGTATCTGCCTTACGGCTTTGCCCGTGCCAATCACATTCTCGTGACGGCGGCCGAAGCCGAAATGGTCGAGGTCTGGATCAGTGAGCGTACGCCGCTTCGGGCCCTGGCCGAGCTGGCGCGGACGACGCCGATACGACTTCGTCCGCTTCGCAAGCCTGCCGAAGAGCTCGACGCCGCGATCACGCGCGCTTATACCCACGGCGAAGGATCTGCAGCCGCGGTGGTTGACGCAGTCGAAGGCGATCTCGACCTCAGCCAGTTGATGCAGGACATTCCTCGGATCGAGGATCTGCTCGAAGCAGAGGACGACGCGCCGATCATTCGAATGATCAATGCGCTTCTCACCCAAGCGAGTCGCGATGGCGCTTCGGATATCCATTTCGAAGCCTTCGAGACCAGCTCGGTGGTGCGTTTCCGGATCGACGGCATCCTGCGCGATATTGCCCGGCCGCGCCGGGAATTGCACGCGGCGCTGGTCTCGCGGATCAAGATCATGGCGCAGCTCGATATCGCCGAAAAGCGATTGCCGCAGGACGGCCGGATCACCTTGCGGATCGGCGGCCGCCCGGTCGACGTCCGGGTCTCGACCCTGCCCACTGGGCACGGCGAGCGGGTGGTGCTGCGCTTGCTGGACAAAGAGGCCGGCCGACTCGATCTGACCGCCATCGACCTCACCGCGGACGAGAAGGTGAAACTAGACCTCGGAGTCGGCGAGTTCAAGATCATCGCACCCGAAGGCATGAATCTACGCACCACATGCGACGTCGCGATCGGTGAAGCAAAATGTCCGGAC
>CAZAVT010000074.1:11564-12253 GCA_964488395.1 uncultured Burkholderiaceae bacterium
TCAGCCGCATGGCATCGTGCTGGTGACCGGGCCCACGGGATCGGGCAAGACGACGACCCTTTATGCAGCCCTCAGCCGCCTCGATGCGCTCAGCATGAACATCCTTACGGTCGAGGATCCCATCGAGTACCACCTCGACGGTATCGGCCAGACCCAGGTCAATCCGCGGATCGACATGAGCTTTGCTCGGGCGCTCCGTTCGATTCTTCGCCAGGACCCTGACGTCGTGATGATCGGTGAGATCCGTGATCTCGAAACCGCGCAGATCGCCGTGCAGGCCTCGCTCACCGGCCACCTGGTGCTGGCCACGCTACACACCAACGATGCGGTCTCGGCGGTCACCCGACTGGTCGACATGGGCATCGAGCCCTATCTTTTGTCGTCGTCGCTCCTGGGTGTTGTCGCGCAGCGACTGGTGCGCAAGCTCTGTGAGGTCTGCCGCGAGCGGGATCCCCTGTCCGGTGGCTGGCGCGCCCGCGGCTGCCCGGCCTGTGATCGAACCGGCTATCGCGGTCGCACCGGTGTTTATGAGCTGTTCGTGGTCGATGATGAAGCGCGCGCCCTGATCCATGCAGGCACCGAGGAGAATCGCTTGCGCGCCGCAGCGCGCACGAGCGGCATGGTGTCGATGCGCGAGGATGGCGACCGGTGGGTTCGGGCGGGCTTGACCTCGGTCGACGAGGTCGTGC
>CAZAVT010000075.1:0-10403 GCA_964488395.1 uncultured Burkholderiaceae bacterium
GCTGCCCCTCTTCATCTGGATGGGCGAAGTCCTGTATCGCTCGCGGGTCGCCGAGTCGATGTTTCGCGGACTTGCGCCACTGATGGCGCTGATGCCCGGGCGGCTGGTGCAGGTCAATGTCGGCGCCTCGATGATCTTCGCGGCAATCTCGGGCTCCTCAGCGGCGACCTGCGCGACCATCGGGCGCATCACGCTGCCTGAACTGCGGGCCCGCAAATACCCCGACCGGATCGTGATTGGTTCCCTTGCGGGCGCGAGCACCCTGGGGCTGCTGATTCCGCCGTCCATCATCATGATCGTCTACGCAGTCGCCGCCGATGTGTCGATCAACAAGCTGTTCGCCGCCGGGGTGATTCCGGGGATCGTCTTCGGGCTGGTGATGATGGGCTACAACGCCCTCTGGGCCTGGATGCACCCTGGGAGCATTCCCGATGACGACCAGCGCCTGTCGATGCTCGAGCGGCTGCGGGCCTCGGTGCACCTGCTGCCGGTGCTCGCGCTGATCGGCTGCGTGCTCGGCTCGATCTACGGCGGTATCGCCACCGCGACCGAGTCAGCCGCGCTCGGTGTGGTCGGGGCTTTCGTTCTGGCCGGCTTCCAGGGCGGGCTCAGCTGGGGTTTCTTCCGCGATACGGTGATCGGCGCAGCCCGCATCACCGCGATGATCCTGCTGATCGTCGGCGGCGCGTCATTTCTCTCGCTCGCGATGGGCTTTTCGGGCATCCCGGTCCTGATCGCCGAGTGGGTCGGCAAGATGCAGCTGTCGGCTGGGATGCTGCTCATCGCACTGGGAATCCTGTACATCCTGCTGGGCTGCGTGCTCGATGGCATCTCGATGGTCCTGCTCACCATGGCGATCGTGTTGCCGATGGTCAAGGCTGCCGGCATCGACCTGATCTGGTTTGGCATCTTCATCGTGTTTGTGGTCGAAATGGGCCAGATCACACCGCCCGTCGGATTCAATCTCTTCGTGCTGCAGAACGCGACCGGCCGCGACATCGGCTACGTGAGCCTCGCCGCGCTGCCCTATTTTTTCCTCATGATCCTGATGGTGTTCGTGATCTGGCAGTGGCCGGCTCTGGTCCACTTCCTGCCCAATCGGATCGGCAATGCCTGAGCAAACACACCGGTTTTTTTTCGATCATTGATTAGTACACCAACAATCGCGACAATCCCATCGAATTCAACGGAGAGAGCCCATGGCTGACCTGTCACTGAACTTCTGCGGTGTGCCGTTCAAGAACCCGCTGGTGATCGCATCGATCGAGACCACCAACAGTCCCGAAGTGATCCGCGAGTGCGTCGATGCCGGCGCGGGCGGCATGATCATCAAGACGCTCACCGACATCGAGGACATGGCGCGTCTCACGCAGAACTCCAAGTATGCGATCCTCAATGAGAAAAACGAACTCATCAAGGGCAAGGTCAACAAGAACTACGTCTTCTACAGCCGCTCGGGCTACTCGAGCACGGGCTTTCGCGAGTGGATCCCCTACATGAAGGAGTTGCGCCAGTACGCCAACGATCACGGCTCACATCTGATCGGCAGCGCGGGGGGCAAGACCGTACAGAGCTGGATCGACATCTGCCGCACCATCGAGGACTGCGGTCTGCCGATGGTCGAGCTCAACTTCGGCTGCCCGCATCCGGCGATGATGCCCGGGGTACATGGCGGCTCGATGATCGGCCAGGACCCTGAAGTCGCCGCCGAAGTCACGGCGCGGGTCTGCGAAGCGGTCAAGATTCCTGTGGTGATCAAGCTCACGCCCGACCAATCGAGACTGGTCGAAGTTGCCCGCGCCGTCCGGGATGCGGGCGCAGCCGCCGTCACCGCGACCAATCGCTACACCGGCTTCTCGGTCGACATTGAGACCGGCAAGCCGAGACTGGGCGGCCCTGCGGGCATCGGTGGTGTTTGGGCTAAGGCCTTGTCGCTGCGCTGGGTGCATCGCATCTACAACGAGATCGGCATGCCGATCACCGGCTCGAACGGCATCTATGACCATCGCGACGTGGTCGAATTCATCATGACCGGCGCCCCCTTGGTTCAGGTGGGTTCGGTGCTCATGCTGAAGGGCATCAAGTACCTGCCGAAGATCATCAACGGGCTCGAGGAATTCATGGACAGCCACGGCTATCCGGACATTGCCTCGATGACCGGGATCGCTTCGCGGGCGGCCGTCAAGGACTACAGCGAACAATTCCGAAAGCCGCGCATGCACAGCGAGGTCAATCACGAGAGCTGCCGAAACCCCAAGTGCACGATCTGCATCCAGACCTGCTTCTACGACGCGCTCGCCCAGGGCCCCGGACAGGTGAAATCGCTGAGCGACAATTGCATCGGCTGCGAGATGTGCACCCAGACCTGTCCGTTTGATTCGACCAGCATGCACACCACGACCGAAGAGGACCGAGCCCGAGAGACTTTCTTCAGCATTCCCGACGACGTCTTCGAGGTCGGCAAGTTCGAGAAGGACTTCGACCGTGGCATCCGGCTCGCCAAGGTCAAGGAATGACCGTTCATGGCTGAGCTGCACGTGCCAGAGCAATTTCGCTTTGCCTTCGATATCGGCGGCACCTTCACCGATTGCGTGCTGATCGGCAACCGGGGGTCGGTCTTCACCACCAAGGTGCTCAGTGATCACCACGCAGTGGTGCGACCGATCGTCGCCGGGCTCGAGCAGATGCTCGAACACCATGGACTCGTGAAGGCTCAGGTTGAAGAAGTCGTGGTCGGGGCCACGACGGCCGTCACCAATCTCGTCATCGAACGCAAGGGCGCAGTCACCGGCCTCATCACGACGGCGGGCTTTCGCGATGTGATCGAGATCGGTCGCGAGCTGCGCTATGACCTCTATGACCTCACGGCGCCAGGGCCCGATCCAGTGATCGCCCGGGAGCTGCGTGCCGAGATCACCGAGCGGATCGAAGCCTCAGGCCAGATCGCCATCGCCCTCGACCCGGAGGAGGTCGCGCGGGTGGTTCGGGACCTGATCAGCCGAGGCGTTGAGTCGATCGCCGTCTGTCTGCTGCACAGCTTCACCCACCCGGCCCATGAGCACCAGGTCCGCGCGGTGATTGGCTCGATCGCGCCCGCCTTGCCCGTCTCGCTGTCATCCGAAGTGCTGGGTGAACTACGCGAGTACGAGCGGACAGTTGCGACTGTGCTCAATGCCTATGTGATGCCGATGGTGGGACACTACCTCGGGGTGATCGAGCGCGGACTGCGCGATGCGGGGATTGCTGCGGTCCTTCGCATCATGCAATCCAACGGTGGAGTCATCTCCCGCGAGCTCGGCGAGCGCATGCCGATCCGCATGCTCGAGTCCGGCCCGGCCGCGGGGGCACTGGGCGCCGCCCACTGTGCCCGCGGCGCGGCGATCGACGAAGTGCTTGCCTTCGACATGGGAGGTACCACAGCGAAGGCCTGCCTGATCCGTTCGGGCAAGCCCGCAGTCACCACCGACTTCGAGGCCGCCCGGCTGCAGCGCTTCAAGAAGGGAAGCGGTCTGCCGGTGCGCCTGCCCACGGTCGATCTGATCGAGATCGGCGCGGGTGGGGGCAGCATCGCGCACATCGACACGACCGGACTGATGAAGGTCGGCCCCCACAGCGCCGGCTCGAGTCCAGGGCCAGCCTGCTACGGCCTTGGCGGCGAGCACCCGACGGTCACCGATGCGGCGCTCCTGATGGGCTATCTCGATGCGGGTGGCTCACTGAGCGGCGCCGTGCGGCTGCGCGCCGACCTGGCCGAGCAGGCCATCGACCGGCACCTCGCCCGTCCCCTGGGGCTCACGGTCATGGAGGCGGCCAACGGCATCCACCGGATCGTGTGCGAGCACATGGCCGCGGCGGCCAAGATCCATGCGGTCGAAAACGGCCGGGACGTCCGCGCCTGCACGCTCCTTGCCTTCGGTGGCGCAGGCCCGATCCACGCGCGCGAGGTCGCGCGCCGTGCCGGTTGCCGCAACATCCTGGTGCCGGCCAATGCCGGCGTCTTCTCTGCCTTTGGCCTGCTGGTCGCACCGATCCGCATGGACGCGGTTCGCACCCGGTTCACTCGGCTGGAGGCGATCGACTGGGGATCGATCGAAGCCCTCTTTGCGCAAATGGAGTCAAGTCTCCGGGCCCCGTTGGTGGCCTCCGGGATCGAAGCCGGCGCCATCGAATTCAGCCGTAGCGCCGATGTCCGCTATGTCGGACAGGGTTTCGAGGTCGAGACCACGATTCCTGCCCCGCTCGACGAGGCCGCACGCCCTGTCATCGTGGCGGCCTTCCAGAGCGCCTATGCGAGCCGGTTTGGCCGCCACCTGGAGAAGCAGAGTATCGAAGTCGTCAATTGGCGGGTCGAAGCGAGCGTCATGGTGGCCGCTCCGGTTGGTGGCGCGGCGGCGGCGGCCGCTCTTGTGGCTCCAGCTCTGTCAGTGGCGGGTCGCGCCACCGCTTCAGCCACAGCCATCGCTCGCGCGCCGCGGCGAGCGGCCTTCTTCCCGGACATCGGCCATTTCGTTGATACACCCGTCATCCAAGAATCGGCGCTGATGGCCGGTGAATGGTCCGCCGGACCCGCACTGATCGAACAGCCAGGATCGACCGTGGTGATCGGGCCGGGCGACAGCTTCGGGCTGGATGCCACAGGCAACATTCGAATCGTGCTCGGCGGCGCGGATGTGCGCTGAGCCCCCAGGGAGGTGGGCCCCATGAATCCGATCGATCTGGAGATCTATTGGAACCGGCTGATCGCCATCACCGACGAGGCAGGTGCCACGCTCAAACGCACCTCGTTTTCGACCGTGGTGCGCGAGTCCAATGACTTTGCCTGCGTCCTGCTCGACTGCCAGGCCCGGCTGGTGGCGCAGTCTACGCTGAGCATCCCGGGGTTCATCGGGACGGCGCCCCTGTCGCTTGCGCGCATGCTCCAAACCCATCCTCCCGAGACCCTGCGCGAGGGCGACATCCTATTCACCAACGACCCCTGGATCGGTACCGGTCATCTGCCTGATGCGACGATGGCTGCGCCCATCTTCCGCGAGGGCCGCCTCGTGGCCTATGCGGTCGCCGTTGCGCATCTGTCGGACATCGGCGGTCGGCAATGGTCGGCCGATGCCAACGAGATGTTCGAAGAAGGGATCCGTTTCCCGGTGATCAAGCTTGCAGAAGCGGGGGTGCTCAACGCGCTGGTGATGCAGTTGCTCGATGCCAATGTTCGTCTGCCGCTACAGGTGCGCGGTGACATCGAGGCGCAGATCGCGGCGCTTGGCGTCGCGAGCCGACGCTTGTGCGAGATGCTCGACGAATATGGACTGGTCGGGATTGACGAGATCGCGGAGGCGATTTTCAGCGCGTCGAGGGAGGCGGCCCTGAAGGCCCTGCGGACGATTCCTGAAGGCACGTATGTGGGCACGGTGGAGTCCGATGGCTTTGACGCACCCGTGCGAATACAGGCGACCGTACACGTACGTCATGATGGCGTCACCGTCGACTACGCCGGCAGCACGCCGCAGGTTCGCTATGGCATCAATGAGACCTTCAACCACACCTACGCCTACACGATCTTCCCTTTCAAGTGCTTGCTCTCCCCAGGGCTTCCGAACAACGACGGATTCACTCGGCTGTTCAAGGTGATTGCGCCCGAGGGCACGATCGTCAACGCCCGAGCGCCGGCAGCGGTCGGCGCGCGGCACCTGATCGGACATCAGTTGCAGGCAGCGGTTTTCGAGGCGCTCGCACCGGTATTGCCTGAACAGGTTCAGGCCGATAGCGGCACGCCCCTGTGGTCGATCCTGTTGCGCGGCGTCGATGTCGAGCGCGGGCGCTCGTTCTCGACCATCCTGTTCTTCAACGGCGGGATGGGTGCCATGCGGGGCCGCCAGGGCCCGCCGGCCGCGGGTTTCCCGGCCAATATCTCCAACACGCCGATCGAGGTCGCAGAGACGCTCGCGCCCGTGGTGTTCAGTTGCAAGCGGCTCGCCGAGGGCTCCGGCGGGATGGGTGCCTATCGGGGGGGCGAGGGGCAGGTGGTGTCGTTCGAGTCCCGCTGGCCGGGGCGGCTGAGGGTGTCCCTCCTCACCGATCGCACCCGCATCCCCGCCAAAGGCATCCTGGGCGGTGCGTCCGGCGCACTGGGCCGGGTAAGGCTGAATGGCCAGGATGTCTCCAATCCCAAGAGTGTGGTCGACATGCTCGAGGGTGACACGCTCGAGCTCACACTGCCGGGCGGGGGGGCCTACGGGGCTGCGATGCTCTGAGCCAGGGCACGGCCCCCCGGAGCGCCGTGCCGCTCGCCAGGCCGCGGGGCGTACGGGGCTTAGAGCCTGAACAACGGATTCCAGCCCGAGCCGTCACCTGATCGTGAACGCTGGGCAGCAACCATCTCGCCCATCGTTGTCCAGATACCCAGAAATCCGCTGATGTTGACCTGATGGGTGACCAGTATCCAGGGGCGAGAGCCCTCGAAGCGTTGAAGTCCGTCGCTGAGGGCTTTAATCTGGGGGGCTTGCCGATCGGGCTGCGCAAAGAAGGAGTCGAGCGGCGGCCAGGGGTCGACAGTGCCAAAGGCCAGTCGCGCTGTGTCGATGCAGCGGCACCATCGGCTGGCAAGAATCCGCGAGGCGACGATTCCCGCTGCGCGACAGGCTTCGCCCCGCTCGCGGGCACGTGCCCGGCCCTCCTCCGACAGGTTGCGCTGAGTCGAGCAATCACCGAGACGGAAATTCGGCGGGTCGCCCACGCCGGGCTCGGTCAGTTCGTGCCTCATGAAGAGGACCACATCGCCTCGTCCCAGGAGTCGAGCCGCCGCCTCGTCCATCGACAGTCGGGGCAGGTCAGCTGCAGCCCGGGCCCTTCGAAGTGCGACAGGGCCCAGCGCGGCAGCGGCACTGCCGGCCACCAGCAGCGAGCGGCGATGGCCGATCATGGCAGGCCCCGCCAGCGATCGAGGTCACGGCGCTGCCGCTTGGTCGGACGGCCTCCCTCGATCGCCTGAGCCGGCTCAGGCGCAAGGCGCCGGGCCTCGAGGCGGGCCTCGCGAGCGCGCAGCGACGCTTCGGTCTCGATGTAGAGCGCCTGAGCCTGAATCGCGGGGCCGCGCTGGGCGGAGAGCTCCAGCACCACCACCTCGCGCTCATATTCGCCCGCCATGATGCGCAGACGCTCGCCGACCCGAAGCGCGCGGGCCGGCTTGATGCGCTCGTCGCCGACCCGGACACGTCCTTGTTCAATCGCCTGCTGGGCAAGCCCGCGGGTCTTGAAGAACCGTGCGGCCCAGAGCCACTTGTCGATCCGCAATCCCTCACTCATACCGGATGTTTCCAGTCACAATGCTGTCTTTCCCGTGGCGGGCCCTGCGTCTGGGCCTCAGACCCTGCGGTGGAGCAACCGATGCCAGTGCCCCTCAAGGAACGATATTTCGAAGACTACATGCCCGGGGAATCGTTCGAGCTGGGCGCCTATCCGGTATCCGAGGCCGAGATCGTGAGCTTTGCCAGGCGCTACGACCCGCAAGGCTTCCACGTCGACCCGCTGCAGGCGCGCCAATCGATCTACGGCGGACTGATCGCAAGCGGCTGGCACACGGGCAGCATCATGATGAACCTGCTCGCCGAGCACTTCATTGCCCCGGCCTCGAGCATGGGTTCGCCAGGGGTGGATGAGGTCCGGTGGCCACGTCCGGTCCGCCCTGGCGACGTCTTGCGGGTGCGGGTCACGCTCATCGACAAGCGACGCTCGGTCAGCAAACCCGACCGCGGCCTGCTGCGTCTGCGGCAGGAATGTCGCAATCAACGCGGTGAGATCGTCATGAGCCTCAACGCGATGGTCTTCTGCCGATGCCGGGTCGCACGCGACGATCGCAATCCCTAACGGTTGTCGAGCGGAGGGGCGGCGGATCCGATCCCGCGATCGGCTGAGCGGCAGGCCAAGCCGGTTCAGGAGAGTCGCCGCCTCAGCAACTCGTTGACCTGCTGCGGATTGGCTTTACCCCGGCTCGCCTTCATCACCTGCCCGACGAGCGCATTGAACGCCTTGTCCTTGCCAGCGCGAAACTCCTCGACCGACTTGGGGTTGGCGGCGAGCACAGCCTCGACCATCGATTCGAGCTCACCCGAGTCGCTGATCTGCCGCAATCCGCGCGATTCGATCAGGCGGTCTGGGGCCCCGTCGTCCTCACTCGGCTCGGTCCAGAGCATCGCGAACAGCTCGCGGCCGATCTTGCCGGAGATCGTGCCATCCTCGATCCGACCGATCAGCACAGCCAATTGGCGGGGACGCACAGGACTCTCGGTCGCCTCGCGTCCGTCCCGATTCAGTGCGGCGGCAAGGTCGCCCGTGACCCAATTCGCAGCTGCCTTGGCCCGGGCGCTGCCGTCGCCGTCCGGACCGAGCGCCGCAAGGACGGCATCGTAATAATCCGAGACGGCCCGGCTCGCGGTCAGGACCGTGGCATCGTAGGCGGAGAGCCGGTACTGGCTGATGTAGCGATCCCGACGCGCCTGCGGCAATTCCGGAAGACTCTGTCTGACCGCCTCGACCCACTGCGCGCCAATCTCCAGCGGCGGTAAGTCCGGATCGGGGAAGTAGCGATAGTCATGGGCGTCTTCCTTGCTGCGCATCGACCTCGTCTCGGCACGGTCGGGATCGTAGAGGCGGGTTTCCTGCACCACCTGTCCGCCGTCGTCGATCAGGTCGATCTGGCGCAAGACCTCGTGCTCGATCGCCCGTTCGAGAAACCGAAACGAGTTCAGGTTCTTGATCTCGCAGCGCGTCCCCAACCGCGTCTCCCCGGCTGGGCGTACCGAGACATTCGCATCGCAGCGGAACGATCCCTGCTGCATATTGCCGTCGCAGATCCCGAGCCAGACCACCAGTCCATGCAGGGCTCGCGCATAGGCCACCGCCTCGCGCGCCGAACGCATGTCCGGTTCGGTGACGATTTCAAGGAGCGGCGTTCCGGCCCGGTTCAAGTCGATGCCCGACGAACCCTGGAAATCCTCATGCAAAGACTTGCCCGCGTCTTCTTCAAGATGCGCACGGGTGAGCGCTACCCGCCCCTCGAAATGCTCGCCGCCGGCCTCCCAGGCGATCGCAAGCTGGCCGCCACTGACCACTGGGATCTCGTATTGACTGATCTGGTAGCCCTTGGGCAGAAGTAGTTCTTCCGGGCAAAGACCGAACGTGGCGCGAGGGTCGCGCCAACCGCCAGTCCAAATCGGATCGCACATTCGACCGCCGCACGGTTGGCGACTGGCAGTGCGCCAGGCAGCGCCAGATCGACCGCGCAAGCCTGAGTATTGGGCGGTGCGCCGAATGCCGTCGAGGCGCCGGAGAACATCTTGGAGTGGGTTTCCAGCTGGACGTGCGTCTCCAGACCGATCACCACCTCCCAATCTCGTCCGGCGCGATTGATCAGGGCTCTAGCGGTGTGTGGGCGTTCACTTTTCATGGTGTCAAGCGGGCCGAAAGGGGATAAGCCACGGGCTCAGCTCGCCGCGCAGTGGCCGCGGTCGAGATCGAACAGCACCGGCAGCGCATCGCTCAACAGGGCCCCGTTGCAGATCCGTTCGCAACCGGCGTGGCTGAGGGCGATATGGCGTGGGTCACGCCAAATCATCAGCTTGCAGCCGCTGCCGTCACGGGACAACAGTTCGATGTGGGGCCGAGCGCGGACCTGCCGAAACTGGTCCAATTCGAAATGACATTGGCCGCGGGGACCGCCGTCGATCTGCCACGATAATTCGCGGACCTCGCTCGCCCGCACGGCCAATCGCGATGACTCCCTGAGTCCGGTCTGGCCGATCGACCGGCAGCGGGCATCGAGATCAATCGGCCGATCGGCGATGGGCGCAAGCCTGGTACCGGGCAGCGCACAAGCGCTGAGTGCCAGACAAGTCCAGACGTAGAGCATCCCTCGAAGAAAGCGGGCACTCACCTCTGGGCCTCAGGCAAGCGCGTGTGCCAATCGGTGAGCTGCTGGTAATGGTCGGCGACCTGCAGGAGTCGGGCCTCGTCCAGGTGCCGGCCGATCAATTGCAGGCCGACCGGCCGATCGCGGGCACCGAAGCCCACCGGCATCGACAGCCCCGGCAGGCCCGCGAGTGAGGCCGGCAGGGTGTAGATGTCAGCGAGATAGTTGGCCACCGGGTCGTCGACCTGGCTACCCAAGTCCCAGGCCACCGAGGGCGCAACGGGCGCAGCGATCAGGTCGACCTGGGCCAGTGCGGTATCGAACTCGTCGGCAATCAGCCGGCGCAGCTGCTGAGCCTTGAGGTAGTAGGCATCGTAGTACCCGCGCGACAGCACGTAGGTTCCGATCAGGATGCGCCGCTTGACCTCGGTGCCAAAACCCTCGGCCCGGCTGTTGCGGTAGAGCTCGCCCAAATCGGCGCAGCGGGCGCTGCGATGACCAT
>CAZAVT010000075.1:10413-12244 GCA_964488395.1 uncultured Burkholderiaceae bacterium
GTTGTGCCCTTGCACCTTGTCGATCTGCGCTTCGATGGGACCATAGCGCACCCCGTCGAACCGACTGAGATTGCTGGATGCTTCGGCCGGGGCAATGACGTAGTAAGCCGGGATCGCGAGCTCAGCCCGGGGCAAGGACACCTCCACGAGCCGGGCACCCTGCGCCTCGAGCAAGGCAAGCGCGCGCTCGATCGCGGCACGGACGTCGGCATGCAGGCCGGAGGCGAAAAACTCCTGCGGCAGGCCGATCCGAAGCCCGGTCAGTGGCTGGCCGAACAGGCGCCCGAAATCCTCAGGGGGCCGGTCATGACAGGTCGAATCCCGCGGATCGAAGCCCACCATGGCCGACAGCAACGTGGCACAGTCCCGGGCACTGCGACCCATCGCTCCGGCCTGATCGAGACTGGACGCGTACGCGATCATCCCGTAACGCGACACCCGACCATAGCCCGGTTTGATGCCGGTGATTCCGCACATGGCGGCCGGCTGGCGGACTGAACCACCCGTATCGGTCCCAGTGGCAAGCGGCGCCAGGCCAGCGGCGACCGCGGCCGCAGAACCGCCTGACGAACCACCGGGAATCGCGGCGGGATCCCAGGGGTTGAGGACGGGACCGAAATGCGAATTCTCGTTCGCACTGCCCATCGCAAACTCGTCGCAGTTGGTCTTGCCCAGACAGACGGCGCCGGCCGTACTCAGCCGCTCCACCACTGTAGCGTCGAACGGGCTCACATAGTCCGCCAGCATCCGCGAGGCGGCCGTCGAACGCCAGCCCCGGGTGACGAAGATATCCTTGTGTGCGACCGGCACACCGAGGAGCGGCCCACGCTCGCCTTGGGCGAGCCGCCGGTCGGCGGCGCGCGCCTGGTCCAGGGTCAGGTCGGGGCGCACATCGATGAAGGCATTCAACCGATCAGCATCCACCCGCTCAAGGAAGTGGGTGGCGAGTTCTACCGCACTCACCTCGCGTGCCGCGAGGAGCGCAGAGAGATCCGCAGCCGACAGGCGATCGAGTTCCCGCATCCCGTTCATTCGATCACCCGGGGGACGAGATAGAGCCCGGACTCGACCCGCGGCGCCACCGATTGCATGACCTCACGCTGGTCGATTTCGGTCACCTCGTCCTCGCGCAAACGCAGCACCCGCACTCCAGGGTGGGTGAGCGGCTCGACCGCGTTCGTATCGACCGCCTGCATACGATCAATCAGGTCGAGTACCCGGCCCAGGTCATGCAGCAACGCGGCGCGGGTCTCGGCATCGATCTCGATTCTGGCGAGCATCGCGATGCGTTCGACATCCTGGGCTGTGAGATCGGACATGGTGATTCGAGTCGGCGAGGAGGTGGCCGGGGATTGAGCCCTGCCGGGCCCGGCGGGGGCGCACGGCGCATCACCGATTGGGCAGGGCAAGAGACGGGAAAACCGCAGGGGCTGACCAACCCGGAAGCGGCCGGATTATACGGTATGATCCCCAACTGACTGATGATGATCGGCAGCCAAGCCGGCCTTTTTCGCATCGGCATCCTGCGACCGGACGCCCCTGCCGGTGCGCGTAAACCCAAGCCCCTGGACGGATCAGCCCTATGTTCGGGTTCCTACGCAAATACTTCTCCAATGATCTGGCGATCGACCTCGGCACCGCCAACACCCTGATCTATGTCCGGGGCAAAGGCATCGTGCTCGATGAACCTTCGGTGGTCGCGATTCGCCAGGAAGGAGGCCCGAGCGGCAAGCGTACGATTGCTGCGGTCGGCCGTGAAGCGAAGCAGATGTTGGGCAAGGTCCCCGGCAGCATCGAGGCGATTCGCCCGATGAAAGACGGTGTGATTGCG
>CAZAVT010000076.1:0-843 GCA_964488395.1 uncultured Burkholderiaceae bacterium
GGGCCAGTCGCGTCATCACCTCGGGCGTCACCCGTGTGGCCTGTGAAAAGTCCGACCCACCGTGGACCACCCGGTGCGCCAGCGCGCGCAACGCAGGCATGTCCGGCCCTTCACGCAGCCAGTCGCGCAGACGCCGCAAGGCGTTGCTGGCGGCTGACTGCGTCATAGCGAGCTTGGCCGCCGCTCGGGTCAGATTGCGTTCCGAGAGGAGCGCATCAAAGAGCCGCAGCAGGTTGAGGTCCAGGGTGCGGAAATTGGACACCGTCGCGCCCCGTCAAATTATCAATATCATGAATGATTTATATCACAAACATCCATTGGAAAAATATTTTGCCGCGTCGCATCATTCGTTCACTCCAAAACCAAAAGCTTCTCGAGCGTTTCTCCTCCTCCTCGATCCCAATAGAAAGGCGTCCGTCATGAACACCCTGACCCACACAAATCTCACGGTTTCGCATCCCGCGCTCGATCGATTGGGTGCAGCGCTTGAAAACCTGCAGGCACTCCTCCATCTGGTCAAGGAGGGTGTTCGGTCGGTCATCCAGTCACCGATCTGGGGCCGTATCGCCAAGGCGGTGGAACGGGCCAATCAGCGTCGTTTCGAGGCGCTGATCCGGCGCGATCCAAGAATCAGCCATGAAATTCGGGTGGCGTTGCTGCGCCGCGATTGGGACCGTTCCTGATCACGTCGCGGCGCATCGCAACGCTGCCGTAACCTCGTCTCCTCCACCTCCCAAGGGTGGTTCAGCCCGCGGCTCGCCGCGGGCTTTTTTTTGGTCTCGGGTCGGAGCCGCTCGCGGTGGCTGGAAGCGCCTCACCGGGCCAGGAATCGGCCAGGGGTGA
>CAZAVT010000076.1:947-8344 GCA_964488395.1 uncultured Burkholderiaceae bacterium
CGGTCGCAGTGCCAGGCCGGTACATCACGCCGGCAGCGGCAAGCTCATCGACCGTCGCCGGGGCGCTGGCGAGCAACTGCAACAGGCGCGCCTCACGCGCCTCAAGCCGGGCACTGAAGACGCTCAGCTGCTGCAGAAATCCTTCCCTTGATTCGATCACGCCCTTGTGATGAGAGGTGACCCAGACCCTAGCCGGGAGCTCGACCATGCGTTTCAGGGTGGACCGGAAGGCCGCGAGACTCGAGCAGGCGTCGCCGTAATAGGGCCCAAAGCTCGAGAGGTCGATATCGCCGATGAAGGCAATTCCGCCGGGCTCGATCAGCAGCACGCAATGGCCGGCAGTATGACCGGGCATGTGGATCGCCTCGATGCTCACCCCGCCCAGATCCCAACGCGCGCCGTCGTGGTAGGCGGTCGCGTCGGGGCGCTCCCCATAGCGAAACTCGTGGATCACTTTCTTCCGCAGCGGCTCCAGCGCGGAGGGCTCGTAACCATAATGGGCTGCGAGCCCTTCCCAGCTGCGCGCGGCTGCGACATCGGCTTGGTGCACGAAGAGGGGACGATCGGCAAACCGGCCGATACCCACCATGTGATCCTCGTGGACATGCCCCAGGATCACCAGATCGGCGTTGGCCAGTTGCGCGTCGATCTCGAGCGAGACGAGGGGCAGGTCAAGGATCGCCGCCGAATCGCGGCCGTCGACCCGTAGCTGGTTTCCATCGGGATACTTGCCGAGCGTGGCGCCGCTCCAGACCGTGACCGGACCGATGCGGGTCGCGGTGATCGAACTCGATGCGCTTGCGCCCATGTTCGGTGAGCGCCCTCAGCCCAGTCCAGAAAGTAGCTGATCGCTCGGGATGACCTCAGCGACTGAGCGCAGGTCAGCGATTGCTGCCTGATGCTTGTCAGGACTCGGCGCGGCACAGCCGTCTTCGAGCACGATCACTTCGAAGTCGCGGACATGGGCCTCGCGGGCGGTACTGGCAACGCCGCCGTTGGTGGTGATACCGGTGATGACCAGTGTATCGATGGCGTGGCGACGCAACAGCCAATCGAGCTGTGTCCCGAAGAAGGCCGAGTAGGCGATCTTGTCCACGCAGGCATGAACCAGTGGCGCAATGGCATCGATCACGGCCTGGCCCGACGAGGCGGGTGCGAAGTCCCCCCGGCGCAGAAACGGCCGAAGCGCCTTCAGGTGTGGCGAGATCATCGGCTCACCGTCAATACCGGGCCAGAGCGTGAAGCGGCTCGCAATGACGAGGCCGCCGACCTTGCGCAGTGCTTGGGCGACCTGGGTGACCCGCGGCACGATGGCAAGCGCTTCGGAGCTCACCGCACCCCCCCGATGGTAAGCGCCCCCCGGACGCAGGAAATCGTTCTGCAGGTCGACGATGACCATGCCCCAGCGTCGAGCTGCGCCGCGGTGCAGGCTGATCGGTGCGTCACCCATTGGAGCGCTCAATCATTCGACCGCGAATTCGGCATTGATCTCGACCGCGATGCCGCGCGGCAGCGATGCCATCCCGACGGCCGTGCGCGCGTGGCAGCCCTTTTGCGGGCCGAAGAGCTCGAACACCAGGTCCGACGCGCCGTCGATGACTTTGGGCATCATCAGGAATTCCGGCGTGACGTTGCACATGCCAAACAGGCGCACGACCTGAGTCACGCGGTCGAGGTTGCCCAGCTCTTCCTTGAGCGTTGCGAGAATGGTCAGCATCACCGCACGGGCGGTGGCGTAGCCTTCCTCTTCGCTGATGTCCACGCCGAATCGACCCGTCTGACGCACGCCCGGCAGGCGCGGCAGGTCCAGGCCATGGCCGGACACGTAGACGATGGGGCCCACCCGAACGCAGCCGCGGCGATTGTTTTTCGGGAACTTGAAGGGCGGAGGCAGGCTGAAGCCCATATCGGCCAGCCGCTGCTCGATGTGACTCATGAAGAGGACCTCGTTGGGGAGACGTCGATTGTGCCGGACTGCCGATTCGCCCACCAGCGACGCAGCCACTCGGTGGTGCCTCCCAGTAACACGATCTCGCGCAGCGCCTCAGGGACCGGCGCATACTGCAGCCGTAGCCCTCGGCTGTGGTTGATGAAGTGGCCGAGCAGGAAGTCCACCTCGATGTCATCGCCTGTTTCGCATTGCGTGGTGACACCTGCACAGGCGTTGAGGACGGGCAGCCCAAGACCGACGGCCTCTCGATAGGCGAGAAAGGGCATCGATTCACACACCAGGCCCAGGCCCAGCGCCTGCATGGCAATGTAGCCCTGCATCTTGGGCCCCATCCCGAAGTTGCGTCCCGTCACGATGACATCGCCGGGACGACAGCGTTCGTGAAAGCCTGGATCGGTTTCTTCGAAGAGGTGCGGGATGATGTCTCTAGGGTCGTAGCGCATTTCGGAGACGATGCGCATCGGCACCACACCGCCCATGTGTGGCACGTCATGACCCAGCCGGTAGCACCGACCTCTCAGGCGCAGGGTCTCTCGCAGACCCGCAGCAGCCGTGCTGGCGCTCATTGCTTCGGGATCCCCGCCTCGCGGATGGTCCGGTCCCATTTTTGAAGTTCGATCGCGATGTGCCGGCCGAATTCGTCCGGCCGGTTGGCAACAATGGCCGAACCGTCAGCGGTGAGGCGCTCTGCGACCTCAGGCAGGGCCAGGATCTCGGCGATTTCGCGGTTGAGACGGGTCACGATGTCGGGCGGTGTCCCGGCGCGGGTCATCAGGCCGACCCAGGCGGTGACCACATAGTCTTTCACACCGGCCTCCTGAACGGTCCCCACCTGTGGAAGCAGGTTCATCCGGCTCGCACCAGTCACTGCCAGCGCCTTGATCTTGCCTTCGCGAATCATGGGCATGACCTGGGCTGGGGAGGTACAGAGCATCTGCAGTTGTCCCCCGATGAGATCGGTGAGCGCCGGCGGGATGCCCTTGTAGGCCACATGATTGAACTTGATGCCGGCCATGCTGTCGAGGAGTTCCATGCCGACATGGGCGGCGGTGCCCATACCCGAGTTGCCCATCGTCAGCTTGCCGGGTTGCTGGCGCGCCAGTGCGAGGACTTCCGAGAAGTTGTTGGGGGTGAACGATGGCGAGCCGACCACGACGAGCGGAATGGCGGTGGTCTGAATGACGGGCAGGAAATCAGTTACGGGATCGTAGGGCACTTTGGCCCGCAGCGCCGGATTGATGGCGTAGGTGGTCGTGACGAGAAGCAGCGTGTAGCCGTCTCCCGCCGCTTGCCGCGCGGCCTCGACGCCGATCAGGGTACCGGCCCCGGGCCGGTTGTCGACGATCACCTTCTGCCCGAGCCGGGCCCCGAGTCGATCGGCGATCATCCTTGCCTGGGTATCGAGACCATCGCCCGCGGGAAAGGGCACGATCAGCCGCAAGGGCTTGTCCGGGTAGGCTAGTGCGGCCGAGCAAAACAGGGCGGCAGCCAGTGCGATCAATCGTCGAAACATTGCAAACTCCTCAGACAGGCAGGGTTCGTGGATCGGTGATGCAGCCGGTGACCGCCGAGGCCGCGACCGTTTCAGGACTACCCAGAAATAGTCGTGCATCGCGCGGACCGAAGCGGCCATGATTGTTGTTGGTGGCAGTCGAGATCGACACCTCGCCGCCCGCGAGCGGCCCGACTACCGCGTCGTTGCAGGGGCCGCAGCCGGCCGGCAGCACGACAGCGCCGGCCTCGAGAAAGACCTGCAGCAGACCTTCGCTCGCCAGTCGTCGATGAGTTTGCTCCGACCCCGGTACGATGAACAGCCTCACCCCGTCGGCGATCCGGCGGCCACGCAGGATTCGCGCTGCTCCCGCGAGATCCGGGTACATGGATGAGCCGCACGAGCCGATGAAGGCGTGCTGGATCGGTTCACCGGCGGCCTCACCGACCGGTACCGACTGATGTAGCCCGCCAGGTCGCGAGACCTGCGGTTCGAGCGTCGAGATGTCGAGCGTGAACTCGGCGGCGTAATGAGCGTCCGAATCCGACCAGACCGGTTCGAACGGACCCTGCGCACAGGCGCGGGCGTGCGCGACGATGGCCTGCGACGGTGGAAAGAACACGCCGTAGGCACCCAGCTCGGTGGGTGCGGTGCAGAGAGAGGTCCGGGCCGCGAGGTCGAACGCGTCGAGATCACCCGCGAATTCGACGATGCGGTAATCGAGATCGAAGGCGATGGTGCCAGCCTTGATCAGTGCGCCAATGTGATTGCCGAGATCGCGAGCATGCACGCCCACGGGCAGACGGCCCCTCAGCGTCAGTTTCAATGACTCTGGCACCATCAACCAATTACTGCCGGTGGCGAGGACTCTCGCCATCTCCATACCGACGCGAAAGCCGACCGCGCCGATCGCGCCGGCGTTCGTGCAGTGTCGGTCATTGTCGAAATAGAACATGCCGGGCAGGACGATCCCGGTCTCCATCGGGAACACATGACCGTGACCGCCGCGGCCGACATCGAAGAATCGTCCGACCTGCCACTGTTTGGCGGCCTGGCGGACGATCGACCCGTAGAGCGCCGCTCGAGGGCTGCCGTAGAGCACCTCGTGATCGGTCACCAGCATGACTTTTTCGGGTTCGGCGAGGCGATCGATCCCCAAATCGTCGAGCATGCGACGGATACCAGGAAGCACATTGTCGTGAACCATCGCGAGATCAGGTCGCGCCACGACGATCTCTCCGGGCCGTACCCGAGGCAGGCCGCAGGCTCGAGCGATGATCTTTTCCGGGCCGGTCATGCCGACGTGGTGCGACGGGCGCGCGGGGGCAGCAGACATGATGTGACTTACGCTGATGCGAAAGCTCGGAGCATACCAACGGTCGGGCGACTGCGCGGGATGCCCCTGCCCGATTCAGGCTTCGATACCCGCGCGCGTCGGGGGATTCAGGATGAATTCCGCTGCCCGCGCGCCGATCATCATCGCTGGCGCCTGCGTATTGCAACTCGCGATGGCTGGCATGATCGAGGCATCGGCGACCCTCAGGCCGTCGACGCCGCGCACCCTCAGGCGGCCGTCGACAACGGCTCGTTCATCCGCGCCCATGCGGCAGCTACCCACCGGGTGAAAGACCGTGTCTGCGCTCGCCCGGATCCATTCGTCGATTGCTGCATCGCTCTGGCGCGATGGACCTGGTGCCCCTTCGGCGCCCCGCCAACGGTCAAAGGCGGGTTGTCGGAAGATGTGGCGAAGCTGTTTGACGCCCTGGCGCAACTGCACGAGATCTTGCGGTTCGGCCAGGTAGTTGCCGAGGATGGCAGGCGCGCAGAGCGGGTCCGCTGAGCGAAGCCGTATGTGACCGCGGCTTGCCGGCCGCATGACACAGACATTGGCAAAGAAGCCATGGCTCTGATCGATACTGGCCCGCTGCCAGGGCGCGCGCAACACGGCGGTCGATCGTCCAGGCAGGAAATGCACCTGAAGGTTGGGTCGGTCATCCGAGGGATTTGAGCGAATGAAGGCACCCACTTCAAGCGGAAAGCGCGCTGCCGGGCCGCGTCCGGTGCTGATTGCCTGGAGAAGCGCGAGTGCAGCGCGGTCCGCACGTAAGAGCCGCGCGAGCGTGATGGGCTCGGTGCAATCGTGCTCGACGCGAACGAGCAGGTGATCGTGGAGGTTGGCGCCTACCTCGGGCGCATCGTGGATCACTGGAATCCCGAGCGAACGCAGATGCTCGCCCGGGCCAATGCCCGAGAGCATCAGCAGTTGCGGTGAATTGACCGTGCCGGCACAGAGCACCACTTCACGAGCCGCTTGGATGCGCTCTCGTCGGCCTGCCACCAGCGCGTCAACGCCGATCGCGCGGCCGGCTTCGACGATCACCCTGAGCACCTGAACGCCGGTGCGGATGCGCAGTCCCGGCGTACGTACTTGAGGAACCAGGAAGGCGCGCGCGGCGCTCAGGCGGCGACCGTTTGCGATCGTGAAGTCGTAGCGGCCCGCACCCTCGGGGTTTGCGCCATTGAAATCGTCGGTGTCTGGCAATCCCGCCTCGCGCGCCGCATCGAGAAACGCGCGCGACAGCGGATGTAGATCATCGATCCGCGACAGCCTCTGGGCACCAAGCCCGCCATGCAGATCGCTCTCGCCCGCCCAGTGCCCTTCGATGCTGCGATAAGCGGCAAGGACGCGAGGCCATGACCAGTCGGGTAAGCCCGCCGCAGCCCAACCGTCATAGTCCGCTGGAAAACCACGGGTCCAGACCATGCCGTTGATCGAGGACGATCCGCCAAGCACTTTGCCCCGTGGCCAGTAAAGCCGGCGAGCGTTCAGACCGGGCTCGGGTTCGGTCTGGTAGGCCCAGTTATTTCGGGGACTACGCAGCAGACGTCCGGTCATCAGTGGCACCCGGTAGAACGGATGCCAGTCGTGCGGACCAGCCTCCAGCAGGGTCACCCGCTCGCCCGCCTGGGCCAGGCGGGCGGCCAGTACCGCCCCGGCAGAACCCGATCCCACCACCAGGATGTCGGACTCGGCGGGCATCAGGCGGCGGGCTCCAGGCTCCGGATCAGTGACTGGGCATCATGCATCGCATCAAAGAGCCGTCGCGGGGCGAGCGCATCGCCGATGACCCGAACCGGCAGACCGGTCTGTTCGAACTGATGCTGCATCTCAGTCGCTGCCACGCCCTGCGCGGAATGGATCAGCCGATCGAAAGGGCCGAGGGTGATGCGCTCACCCGTGCCAAGTTGCTGACAGAGAAGTCGCAGGCCGTCCTGGACCTCGATGAGGCTCGTCGCCTGGCGAAGGCGCACCCCGGCCCGGGACAGACGCTCAAGCGCCGTCATCCGACTGTAGAGCGTCACCGACCAGAGCGCGGCGGCGCTTGGCGCGATGAGATCAACCGAGGCACCCGCAGCCGCGAGCGTCTCCGCAGCCGAGAGCGTCGCCCATGAGCCAGCTTCGTCGATGATCGCGACCTTTTGCCCGGCCCATTGCGGGCGGGGTAGGCTCAAGGCGCTTTCGACGTCGATGGCAGGCTCGAGGGACGGGCGCGGTGAGTAGTCGGCCCCACAGGCGAGAATCACCAGTTCCGCTCCTTCCCGCGCGGCTCTTTCGACATCGGCCTCAAGGCCGGTCAGCAACTGCGCGCCCGCGCTGCGGGCCTGAGCGATCAGCCAGTCACGCATGGCATGGAGTTCCTGTCGGCCATGTCCAAGGCCGGCCTTGTTGAGCCGGCCGCCCAGTGTCTGCGAGCGTTCCCACAGGGTCACCGTATGGCCTGCGAGTGCCGCAATCCGCGCCGCCTCGAGACCCGCCGGGCCCCCGCCGACGATCAGCAGGCGCTTGGGGGACTGGGCACGAGGCGTCTCGGGCCATTGAGCCTCGCGACCGACCCGCGGGTTCATGGTGCACGCGATCGGATTCGGCGTGGGCTATCTCTACGCGCGGCTTCT
>CAZAVT010000076.1:8354-12228 GCA_964488395.1 uncultured Burkholderiaceae bacterium
GGGTCGAACCTCGTGCTCGCGGCCTTGAAGGCTCTTGATGATCAGTTGCGAATCCGCCATGTGCGCGCGGTTCATCCCGACCATGTCGATGCGACCGCGCGACAGGGTGTCTTCGACTTCCGCGAGGGTACGGTAACGATTGGCAGTCAATAGCGGCAGTTTGCCAATGACATCACGCCAGGCCTCGGTCTGGTCGCGAAACGGGTGCGGCGGGTGGGCCATGTCGGCAACATGATGCCCGATGCTGGGCCACTGGTAGGCTGCGACCGAGGCATTGATGAACGAGACGCCTGGGATCGCCGCGAATCGCTGGATGATGCGGCGTTGGTCGTTTGCATCGAGTCCATCGGTCATCAGATCGTCGACGCTGGCCCGAAGCCCCACTGCCACCCGACCCGCAACGGAACGGATGACCGCCTCGACGATTTCGAGCGGATAGCGCAGTCGTTTCTCAAACGACCCACCCCAGTCGTCGTCGCGCTGGTTGGCTGCGGGTGAAAGGAATTGGTGTAGAAGGTGTCCATGACCGATAGGCACCTCGAGGCCCTCAAAACCGGCCTCGATCGCGAGTTCGGCCGTCTCGAGGTAGGCCGCGCGGACTTCGTCCATGTCGCGCCGGGTCATTGCATGCGGGATGTCGCCGCCTGCGACCCAGGCAATGGCCGAGGGTCCCCAGGCGGGCAGCCGCTCGGTGTCGTTGGGTCCATGCCGCCCGGCGTGGGTGATTTGCACAAAGATCCGTGCGCCCTCGGCTCGGACGGCCTCGACAATCCGCTTCAGACCGGGCAGCGCGCGCCGGTCTGATCCACTTAGTCCGCCCGCGCGTCCGAGCGATGTCCGATGCACCCGCAGGGGCTCGACAATGATGAGGCCGACCCCAGCTCGGGCTCGCTCGGCGAGGTAGTGAACATGCTGGTCGGTGGGCAGGAAATCACGCCCGAAGTTGGTCGTATGGGCTGGAAGAAAGAGGCGGTTGCGGATCCGCAACCCGGCAATCTCGAAGGGCTGGGTCGTGAGCGGATAACGCGAAGCGTTCATGGCCCCGCGTTGGCTGGCCAGGATTGAACCGTCCTGCCGGTACGGCCATCGACCAGCGACAGGGCGACGTAGACCTTGCCCGTACCGCCGTGGTCGATCCCAGTGTCGTAGCAGTCGAAGGTATTGAAACTCGGACTCACCGGATGCAGACCCGAGGCGATCCGATCCTGCGCCATCAAGATCGCCGGGTGGAGCTTAGCGATGAGGCCCAGGCAGAGGTTGGCGGTGGACTTCTGCGGCAGCAGTCGCCCCTTCAGGTCGAACACGAAGGTCTGATCTTCGCGGATCCGGTTTGCGCAGTGGAAGGCGCGGGTGACGGTCGCATGCAACTCGCAGGACTCGGGCGGGAGCGCGTCAACGTCGTGCGTCATGGCTGCGTTCCTGTCCCCAGGATCCGCTCGACCACTGGTTCGTGGGTGTCGCTTGTGCGCAGGCTCACCTCAGCCAGGGCCTTGCTGTCACCGTGACATCCAGTCATCGGGCACTCGATATAGCGCCACACGCAGGTCAGCGGATTGAGCCCTTCGGCCGCCCGGTCGAAAGTCATGTAAAAGAGCGAGAGGGCTGGGGCCATCAGGTGAACGCAAAGGGGGGCGTCGGAGAGTTCAGGCTTGACCTTATGCCGCATGTCGAAAACAATTTGCTGGCCTTCACGGATGCCGCAACCGCAGCCCGAGGGACTGCGGGTCACCTTCATGACCACCTCATAGCGATCGAGCCAGTCGATGCCGAGACGGCGTCGACCGGAAAAGAGATTGCGGGCCTCGGGAGAAAGGCGCTCGAGATCCGCGTCGGTGAACTCGAGAGCAGGTTTCAGGACCTCAGCCATGTCGGCCAGGTGGTCGTCTTCCTGGACGTAATAGGGATCGATTCTGCGACTCATGATCGGGGCTTGCGGGCAATGATCATGGTCCAGGGAAACCGCCATGCGTTCATCGTCGGCTCCAATGCGCCGTCAAATTCCTCGAAGGGGACGATCTCCAGATCGACGAGTCCGGCGTCACGATGGGCCTGCACGAGGTCCATTTCGTTGAGCGGAACCATGTACGGCTCATTGTTGCGTCGCGAGTGACCGTAATGGATGTATTCGCGAAACGGATCGCCATGCATCAGGAAGTCCAGGTGGATCGACAAACCACCGGGCTTGAGTAGACGTGCGGACTCGGCGAGCAGCCGGCGGATATGCGAGGGTGGCATTTCGTGCAGCACCATCGTGCTGGTGACGATGTCGCTGTGGGTCGAGGGCAGGCCGGTTGCGACCGCATCGGCCTGGCGGAATTGGACCTGGCCGGGCTTTGCACCGGACTCATGCGCCCGCAGCGCGGCGACCCTCAGACAGGGCTCGGAGAGCTCGGTGCCGACCACCTCGATGTCGGGATGCTCGACATACCAGGGGCGGGTCGAGCCGCCGAAGCCGCAGCCCAGATCGACCACCCGGCGCACCGGGTGGTCCGCTCGGCTGAGTGCCTGCCCCTTGAAGCGTTGCCACAAGCTCAGGGCATTCTTGACCATCGGCGCGGTGGACTGCGCGCCCCGCTCGTACACGAATCCAGCGATCTCGTCGGACCAGACACCGCCCGGGTGCTGATGGATATCGATCGCGGTGTAATACTCGGGCTGCTGAAAGCCAGGCTGCAGTTGGAGCAAACCCTCTGGCAACTCGGCGGCAATCGCCGCTCGGATCCTGTCGCGGTGCCTTTCGTAGTAGGCGGCGAGTCCTTCGAGCCCCGAGTATTTCATCCGTTGGAAGTGTCGCTCGAACCAGCCGAAGAATTGTGCACTGACATCGTCGGCCAACAGTGCGTCGACTTCCTCACGCGTCTTCGGCCAGTGGCCCGCTTGCCTCGCGCTCGACTCATACCGCTCACGCAGGCTGGGGTAGAGCGTGCGCGTCCATGCGAGCTTGCAGTCGAGCACAAAGGACTGATAGGCGGTGAAGGGGCGGGTTGCGGGCACCTGATCGAGCATGAAACTCTCCTACTTGGCCTCAAGGGCGATCGAACTGGCCGACGCCCTCGGTCGGGGCGCCCAGGGAGACTTCGACCCCCATCGAGCAGCGCATCAACTCGGCCACCAGCGATTGCCGATCCTGCTCGAGTCGGGCGGACTGCTCCGGTGTGGGCTGGAATCGATCGAGCGCTTCCCGGGTCACCGGCTGGCCAGATTCGAGCAACATCTCCAGACAAGTCAGGCGATCACACGCCACGTGCAGCCGGGCGGCCAGCGTCATCAGCATGGCGAGCAGACGGTCGTTGGCGGTGTCGCTGAAAAAAGTCTGCTCGGGCGCGAGCGGGCGCCCGGTCGGATGAACGGTCATCACCATTGTGGCGGTTCCTGATCAGGCCTTGGTGCCCTGGATCATCGCCCAGCTGCCTTTGCCGAAGGCGGCTTCGGCCAGTCGCTCATTGAGCGGCGCCATCTGTGCGGCAAGCCCCGACGCATCTAGGCGAAGCAGGGAGTCGGCACCATTGGCATCGGACCAGGCCTTGAAGTCCTTGGGCTTGGCTGCCAAACCCACCTGATAGTAGTCGGATTCCTCGAGTTCGTTGAAACTGTCCTGCAGGATCTTGCGCTGGTCCGCGCTCAAACCGTTCCAGGCCGAGAGCGAAATCACCTGCTTGTCGAGCGCGAGACCGAAGTCAGGCACCACGACATATTTGCAGACCTCGTAGAACTTGAATTGAACGCCGGGGTTGAGCGCGGTCAGTACCCCGTCGACAACGCCGGACTGAAGCGCCAGATACACCTCGTTGAATGGAATCGGCGTGGGCGCGGCGCCGAAAAAGCGCAGTGCTTCGATGCAGCCCTTGATCTCGGGCGCGCGGATCTTACGACC
>CAZAVT010000077.1:0-12225 GCA_964488395.1 uncultured Burkholderiaceae bacterium
CGGTGTTCTGGATCTTCCCGAGCCTCTTTGAGATGGATCTCCACATCGTCGACTACCTTGGCGACACCCGTTCCAAGAGCGAGTTCAGCGGCGTGGTCGACGAGTTCCATAAGGCCGTGCAGGTGTCGAAAGGGATCTCGAAAACGACCCTTGGATTGAGGATGTCGGGGGCGACCCTCGTGGCACTGAGGGATCGTCTGGATCCCCTGATTGCTCCGCGTTCCTGACCTTTGCGCTACAGCCGGGAGGCCCGCTTGGAGGCATCACCCCTTGATGTGCTTGTCGATCAGCACGTCGAGGTCCAGGAAGACCTTTCGCCCCAGGGTGCGCTCCAGTTCTCTGCGGGCTCCAGTGCCAATGGCTCGGATCATTTGGGCCCCGACACCGATCAGCATCCTCTGGTAGCGGTCGTTGGGTGTGAGTACCGAGGCCTTGATGTGGAGGAAGGGTTTCCCCTCGTTGGTCACGGCCTCCTCGACGGCATCGAGCTCGACGACCGTCCGATAGGGTACCTCCTGCTCGGTCAGCTTGTACACCTGTTCGCGGATCAGCTCTGCGATTTGGAAGTCGCGGTGCATGTTGCTGACCTCCACGGGTGGGTAGAGCGGAGGGTGCTCGGGGAGGAGTCCAGCTAGGAGGTGTCGGAGCTCGGGGAGTCCGGCTCCGGAGCGCGCCGAGACCTCGACCATCCCCGCGTAGCTCTGGGCTCGGGCTCGCCAGGCGTCCGAGCGGTGTGTCGCGAGCAGCCTTGTCCCAGGCAGCCTGGGCGATGGCGCTCGCCGCCGCCTTGTCCTTGCGCGTGTAGCCGGGTGCCACGCAGTTGACGGTCACGCCCGAGGGCGCGAACTGGATGGCGGCCGAGCGCGCGAGCGCCTCGAGCGCCGCCTTGGCAGCCGCAGAGGTCGGGAAATTCTCTGCCTGACGATACCGGTGCGCCACGAAGGAGCTGACCGCGACGACGGCACCCACCGGCGAGGCAGCGAGCGGCTCCCGGGCCCGCGCCAGCATCTCGAAAAATGCCCCGGTCATGGCAGCCAGCGCATGATCAAGATCGGCACGAGAGGCCTCGCCAATGCCGGCACGGTTCGCATGACCCGCATTGCTCACGATCTGATCGATCTGGCCGAAACGCTCGAGGACTCGATCGACCAGCCCGGTGCCCGCCCCCTCATCGTTCAGATCGCACCAGACGACATCGGCTTGGGCGCCCCGGTCCCTGCAGGTCTGGGCTACGGCGGCCAGTGCATCGCGCTGGGCCCGTGTGTGCAGCATCAGGCAAACGCCGGGTGCAGCGAGGGCTCGTGCCGTGGCGGCACCGATACCCGAAGCAGCGCCAGTGATCAGAATCACGCGCCCCAGGGACTGGCTGGATGAGTGGCCTGGGGCAGCGCGATGGAGTGCAGGAGCGATGTTCGCCATGGCAAGCAGCCTCGGTGTGGAGTCCGGATCTTACGCAGCCGGATTTGGATCGCGCAAGGCGACTGGGCGAGGATTGCCGGGGCAATCGCCCTCGGATACAGTGACCGGGTTTTTGTCCGCCCGAGACCCCACTTCAAGAACAGGAGGCAAGATGTCGACCACGATTCGTTTCGCAGCCGCACTCGCGCTGAGCGCCACCATTGGCGCGGCCAGCGCTCAAACCATCGAATGGACCGCGGGGCAACTCGGCGGGGGCTGGTACACGATTGTGTCGGGTACCTCGAAGATGATCGAGCAGAAGACCGGCATGACCGTCAAGGCAGTGCCGGGCGGCGGAGCCGCCAACCCGAGCAAGGTCCAGAATGGCCAAAGCCAACTGGGCATGAGCATTGACATCTTCGCCAAGATGGCTCTTGACGGGACTGGCACCTATGAGGGCAAGCCGCATCCCAAGCTGATGATGATCGGTCAGAGTCTCGGTGACACGCCCTATCACATGATCCGTGCGGCTGACCAGAAGCTCGAGTTCGACCAGATCCTGACCTCGCGCGACGTCAAGATCGGCGTGGTCAAGGCCGGTGCCACCGACGAGATCGCGTTCCGCTGGGTCATGGAGCACTATGGCCAGACCTACCAGACCCTGCGCAGCCGTGGCTACCGGATCATCCAGGCCGACTACGCCGAGCTCGCGAGCGCCTTCAAGGATCGGCAGATCGACTACGTCTTCTTCGCGCAGGGACTGCCCGGCGCCTCGGTGGTTGACATGAGCACCGGTCGGGACGCGCGCCTGCTGGAGTTCCCGAAGAAGCTCACCGACTTCATTTACAACAAGTACGGGATGGGCACGGGCAAGATTCCCGCCAACACCTACCCGAAGTATCAGAGCGGTGACGTGACGGTCATGTCGATGGCGACCACGCTGATCACCTCGAGCGATGTCCCTGAAGATGTGATCTATCGGGTCACGAAGGCGCTCTGCGAGAGCCAGCCCGATCTGCCCAAGGTGCATGCGAGCCTTCAGGACTTCGACTGCAAGACTGCCATCCAGGTGCGTCCCATCCCCGTGCACCCCGGGGCGCTTCGCTACTACCGGGAGCGCGGCTGGGTTCAGGGCTGATCGATGCGCTCACTGACAGGGCCGGCCGGCTACGCAGCCGCGGCCCTGGCGATTGCGGCGGCCCTCTTCCATTTTTACGGGGCGGGCTTCGGTTTCCTGGAGCCGCGGGAGCAGCGCTCGATCCATTTGCTGCTGCTGCTCCCACTCGCCTTCCTGATCTTTCCAGCGCGACCAGGCCGCTCACCCGCTGACCGGCCCACAGCGCTCGACTGGGCGTTTGCGCTGCTCGCGGCAGCCACTCCTTTCTACTCTTATATCCATGCCTTTGACATCAACATGCGCATGGAGAATGTCGATCCCCTGAGCCCGCTGCAACTCGGGCTGGGTGTCCTGCTCGCGCTCCTGCTTCTGGAGGCCTTGCGGCGAGCGGTCACGCCGGTCCTTGCCGCGCTGGTCGCGCTCGGGATTGGTTATCTGTTCGTCACCGAATGGATGCCAGGCGCCTTGCACTACCGGCATATGCCCTTGCCCGAGATCATCGAGACCATGTACCTGCTGAACGGTCTGGGGACGTTCGGCTCGATCACAGGGATCTCGGCGACCATGGTCGCGACTTTCGTGATTTTCGGAGCCTTCGTTGAAGGCAGTGGTATCGGCCGGTTATTCCACAATCTCGGCATGCGTGCCGCTGGACGCTATGCGGGCGGTGCCGCCAAGGTCGAGGTGATCAGTTCGTCGCTCTTTGGCACGATCAGCGGCTCGTCGGTCGCCAATGTGTTCGCCACCGGCTCCTTCACGATTCCGGCGATGATCAAGCTGGGCTACCGTCGGCCTTTTGCCGCGGGCGTCGAGGCCGCCTCGTCAGTCGGCGGACAGATCATGCCGCCCGTGATGGGGGCTGGCGCGTTCGTGATGGCCGAGATCACGAACATCCCTTATTCCCAGATCGCGATTGCGGCGCTGCTGGGTGCGATCTGCTATTTCTTCATGATCCTCGTGTCGGTTCATTTCGAAGCGCGGCGACTTGGGCTGGCCGGTTGCACCGAAGAGGAGTTGCCATCGTGGGCCGAGATCCGCCGAGACTTGCACCTGTTGATCCCGATCCTGATCCTGCTGGGACTGCTCTTCGCAGGACGATCACCCTATGCTGCCGCATTCTGGGCCACCGTCTCGATGCTCCCGGTTTCGTGGCTGCGATCGCACACTCGGATTGGCTGGCGTGAACTGCTGATCATTCTCGAGACCGCGGGCCGCAACATGACCGTGGTGGCACTCGCCTGCGCGGGCGCGGGTGTCCTGGTCGCCTGCCTGACCGTGACCGGCGCGGTGATCTCATTCTCGACACTCGTCACATCACTCGCCGGTGATAGCGTGCTGATCGCAGGCCTGCTGTTGATGCTCGTGACGCTGGTTCTCGGCATGGGTGTGCCGACTACGGCGGCCTACATCATCGGCGCAGCCATCGGCGCGCCCATTCTCGTGAAGCTGGGCGTCCCCACGCTTGCGGCCCATATGTTTGTCTTCTATTTCGCGATTCTCGCGGACGCCACCCCGCCGGTCTCCGTGGCCTCGTACGCCGCCGCATCGATCGCGAAGACCGATCCCATCCAGGCTGGAATTGCGGCGTTCCGCCTCGGTTTAGCGGGCTTTCTGATCGGTTTTTCCTACCTCTTCACCACCGCGCTGCTGAGGGAAGGCCCGGTCCTCGACATCGTGGGTTGTACCTGGGCGGGCTCACGCTGGTTGCTGCATCGTTATCTGGCTTTTTCTGGCGCCCGATAGCGATGCCACTTCGGATCGTTGTCGTCCCGGTGGCGCTCGTGCTGCTGTTGCTCCACGAGACATCGCTGTGGCTGCGGATCTCAGGCGTGCTCCTCATCGGTGCGCTGCTGTGGGCAAGGACCTTGCGCGACACCGACCGTCACCCCGCTTGAGGCCCGCCACGGAAATCGACCCAAACCCGAGCCCCCGACGATGAAGACCTCGATGCCCTCCGATCCGATCCACTCGCTGACCATCCATCTGATCGATTGGCCTCTGCGGATGAAGCGCCGTCACGGTGTCGGCGACGTCGAGCGCAGCATGCCCGGCGTTGTGGTCGAACTCCAAACCCGCGAGGGGCTGACGGGTTGGGGCGAGGCCGCACCGTGGTCCGTGTTTTCGGGCACTGCCGAAGGCTGCGCGCAGGCCCTGGATGTCTATCTCCGGCCGCTCTTCGTGGGAGCCGAACCGAGCGATCTGCCAAGACTGATGCACGCGGCTGACCGCGCGCTGGTGGGGCACCCAGAGGCCAAAGCTGCGATCGAGATGGCCGTGATGGACCTGATCGGCAAGCGTTGCGGGCTGCGGGTGGCGGACCTGCTGGGCGGCGTCTTTCGCCCGACCATCCCGCTCAGTGTGTCAATCGCCAATCCCGATTTTGCCGAGGATCTTGACTTTGCCCGCGAGCAACTCGCGCGTGGGGTGAGGCTCTTCAAGGTGAAAACAGGCTTTGCGAGCCATGCCGAAGATCTCCGCCGCCTGGAAGACTTGTGCAGCATCCTGCCCGCAGACGCAGTCATGCGAGTCGATTACAACCAGGGACTAGACCCCTGGGATGCGCTACCAAAGCTGCGTGACATCGAGTCCTTTAAGCCAGGTTTCATCGAGCAACCGGTACCGCGAGACCGACGCGATGCGATGGCCGAGATCGCTCGCGCGCTCGATACGCCGTTGCTCGCCGACGAGAGCGTTTTCACCCCTGCCGAGGCGATCGAGCTGGTTCGCGCGCGCTTTGCCGACTGTGTCAGCATCAAGCTGATGAAATGCGGCAGCATGCGCCGCGCGCAGGAGATCGCCGCGATCGCTGAAGCAGCCGGCATCGCAGCTTACGGCGGCACGATGTACGAGGGCGGGATCGCCATCGCGGCGGGGATCCATACGGTCTGTGCAACCGCCAACATTTCTCTGGGCGCTGAGTTCTATACGGCCAACTATGTCATGGGCGTCGACATCCTGACCGCACCAATCCGCCTCGATAACGGGCAGTCCCATTTGCCTGAGGGTCCCGGCCTCGGCGTCGAGGTCGATCGCGCGGCGCTCGCGTCGATCACGCGGCAAGTACTGGCCTGACACCTGCCAATGAGTACGGTCGTTGTCATTGGGGCCGGCGTGGTCGGCGCTTGCTGTGCGCTCGCCCTGCTCGAGGATGGCCACCGGGTCACGCTGATCGAGCCCGACGAACCCGGTGGGCCTCAAGCGGCGAGCTATGGCAACGGTGCCTGGCTGAGCACAGCCTCCGTGGTTCCGATGTCGCTGCCTGGACTCTGGAAAAACGTGCCGCGCTACCTGCTCGATCCCGATGGCCCACTGGTGATCCGCCCCTGGGCGCTGCCGAGACTCACGCCCTGGCTGCTCCGATTCGTCGCCGCTGGACACCGCATGGAACGCGTCGAGGCAACAGCCCGCGCGTTACAGGCGCTCCTGGAACAAGCGCCCAAGCGGCACGCCACACTCGCGCAGGCAGCTGGGGTCTCCGATCTGGTGATACAGGCGGGACTCACCTATGCCTATCCCTCGCGCGCCGCGTTCGACGCCGAAGCACTTGCCTGGCAGCTCAGGCTGGCTGCCGGCGTAAGCTGGCGCGAACTGGACCGCGACGAACTGCAAGCCCATACGCCCGGACTCGCTCCGTCCTATGAACTCGGTATCGAGGTCTCGGCAGGCGGCCACTGTCGTGACCCGGGAGCCTACGTCGCGTCGCTGGTTGCGCTCGCAATCTCGCGCGGTGCGCAGCGGGTGCGCGCACGCGCCGAAGGGCTGGTCATCGAATCGGGGCGCCTGCGCGCCATCCGAACCACAGCGGGCCCCGTCGACACCGAATTTGCCGTGATCAGCGCGGGGATCGATTCAAGCGCGCTTGCCCACGCAGCCGGCAGCCGCATCCCGCTCGAGAGCGAACGCGGTTACCACGTGGAACTGCCCGCACCGGGTCTGTCGATGCGAACGCCGCTGATGCCCTCGGACGGCAAGATGGCGGTCACGCTGACCCGCACTGGCCTGCGGATCTCGGGGCAGGTCGAACTCGCCAGCCGCTCGGCAGTGGCCAACTGGCGTCGCGCCGACGTGCTGCTGCGCCATGCGCAGCGAATGTTCCCCGAGCTCCCGGTGCCATCGTCGAGCGAAGCCACAGCGCGCTGGCTCGGTCACCGGCCGTCAACTCCTGATGGGCTGCCCGTCCTGGGCCCTGCGGGCGGCTGCGAGCAGGTGTTTTGCGCCTTCGGCCATGGGCACGTGGGTCTTGCCAGCGCGCCGGCGAGCGCTACCCTGATCGCGGATCTGGTGGCCGGGCGCAGCCCCGCAATCGATCCGAAGCCTTATCGCGCCGGACGGTTCAGAGGGTTCTGAGTCAGCGATCGGGGGGCGTACCTGCGAGGAGACCCGCAAACGCCGGCTCTCCCGCATCCCAGAAGAGCCCCGTCATCGTAACCAGCCCGTCGGACAGGATCGCCTCGAGCGCATGCTCGTCTGGCGCATGCTGGCCACAGCTGGCGTAGGAATGCGGTACCCAGATGGTTGGCACTCCGATGATGTCGGTGAACACCTCGTTGGGCAACGACCCACCGAGATTGGGCAGGATGGCCGGTCGCACCCCGAGCGACTGCTGGATCGGCGCGACGGCCCAATGGACGGCCGGCGGGTCCGGATCGAGCCGCGTGGCCTTCATCAAGTCGCGCGCCGGCTCGCTGACCCGAACCGTCTCAAAGCCTGCCTGAACGAGGTGACGACGGATCGCATCGAGAAAACCCGCGGGATTGCGATCGACCGTGTAGCGGATCTGGCAGTGCGCCTGCGCGCGCGCGGGAACCGCATTAACCGGGCGCTGCGGATTGCCTGCACCGATCGCCAGGACCTCGAAGGTGTTCCAGCCGAACACCTTCTCGGCCGGCGAGAGTCCCGCCTCGCCCCACCAAGCGTCGATGGCAGGCCCATCAACACCCGGGTCGACCTCAACATCGGCGAGCGCACGACGCACGGAATCAGGGATCGCCGCAGGGAGAATCTCTCGCACCGCCACCTGACCGCTCGCATCGATGATGGAGGCGATGGCGTTACACAAAATGGTGGCGGGGTTCGCGAGTAGACCACCCCAATTGCCAGAGTGGTGAGCTGCCTCACGGCACTCTACGGTCAGGTCGAAATTGAGCGCACCGCGCGTGCCCAGGAAGATCGTCGGGCGACCCGGTGAGAGCCGAGGGCCATCAGACCCGATGAGCAAGTCGGCGCGAAGCTGCTCGGCCTGCTCGCGGGCAAAGGCGTGTAGCCCGGGCGAACCAAGCTCCTCGCCGGTCTCGAACAGCACGACAGAATTGAAACCGAGCCGGCCTCGCGTCGCGAGCACACAAGCGAGCGCCGCCAGGTTGATCGAGTGCTGTCCCTTATTGTCGGCCGTGCCACGACCGTACCAGCGCTCTCCGCGCCGCTCGAGTCGCCAAGGGCTCAGGCCCTCGGACCACTGTTCATCCAGCCCGCGGATGACATCACCATGGCCGTAGGTCAACACTGTCGGCAAACCAGCGCCCTCGATTCTGCGACCGATCAGAAACGGTGCCTGAACACCGGTCGGATTGTCATAGGTCCGAACGGTGTACCCCATCGTCTCCAGGGCAGGCGCGATGTGCTCGCGCAGGTAAAGCAGCAGGTTCGGCCGGGACTCGGGCACCTGGCTTTCGGTGTGGACTGCGATCCGGCGACGCAGATCAGCCTCGAAGGCCCCACTGGCAAGGTGCTCCCGAATCCGCTCGAGGGCGGCCTCGCGGCTGGCAGAGCCAGCCGGGGCCGAGGCAGCCTGACCCGTCATGAAGCGTCGCGCTCAGATCGCGACGACCCGACGGCGGCGCGCCGAGTACATCAGGAGGCCAAACACCACGATCACGGCTGGCATCAAGGCGATGTTGATGATCCGCGTGGTGAGCTGAAGCGCCTCGCTGTCGGCACGCAATTCCCTGCGAACATTCTTCAGTTCGCGTCGGGTTTCGGCCGAGCGCTTGCGAAATTCATCGAGCTCGGCCTGTTGCTCGGGCGACAGCAAGGTCGTCGATGCATTCGGTCCACGCTTCGCCTGCAACTCCTGCAGCTTCTTCTGCGTTTGCTGCAGGTTCTCTTCGAGCTCGCCGACTCGACCGATGTATTCCTGCGCCGCACGTGCCTCCATCTCGTTGATGCGAACGAAGGGACGCGTCAGGACCGCGCGGGCGCGGGCATTGACCAGGTCTGTCTCGCCGGACATCTGTTCGACGAGAGCCTGAGCGAACGCGAGGTTACCGTTGGCCGGCACGACAACGCGCTGACCGAAGACCTCGCCGATCTGCACCGCAGCGCCATCCTGGATGAAGTCGCTGTCGCCGATCAACACCACCGTTGCTTCGGCAGTGGCCTTGCTCAGCCGCTGCTCAGGACCTTCCTTGATGCCCTCAGGGAAGGCTGTGGGGAAACGTCCGCTCAGCTTGATCGCCAGGGCCTGCTCGGTATTGGACGGTTGAAAGCCGCGAACCGCCCGCTCGCCCGGCTCGGTCGCAACGGCGGAGTCGATCAACATCGAAATTGGCGAGGACTTGAGGAGCACACTCCGGGTCAAGCCCTCTACCGGCTTCCCACCGAAGGCACCGGCAAATGCGATCAGCAGTCGGCCGGCGCCCTGGGTCGCGACCTCTTCAGGATTGAGTGCCTCGTCCATCAGCGTGAGGACCGCAGGCATCGCCCGAGGTCCCGCCCCCGACAGATAACGCAGGTCCGCGACGACCTTGTCTTCCTTGAACTCAATGCCCCAGGTCTTCAGGAGCGGTTCGAGTGAGGACGGTGTGCCACCCTGCATGCCCATGGCCGCCGACATCGGGTCAAAATAGCCCTTGGGGTCCACAAAGGCAATGAGGCGACCGCCGCGCAGCACAAACTGGTCAATCGCGAAGGCGGCCTGCTCGGTCAGCCCACGCGGGTGAATGACCAATAGCGCCTTGATCTCGGCATCGATTTCCTTGGTATCGGTCGCCACGCGACGGACATCGAAGTCGCGCTCGAGCTCACTGATGAAGACCCATTTGTCCGAAGGCGGCATCCCCATCTGCGGCATCCCACGCGAACCAAAGGCCGGCAAGGGCGACAGCACCCCGATGACAGGTTTGGCCTTCGCAGTGACACGAGTGATCGCGCGGACCACGTCGTACTCGAGCAGACGCTCGCGATCGACACCAACCGTTGACAGCACGACCTTGCGCTCGCCCTCGCCAATGACAAGGCCGAGGTAGAAACGCTCGCCATTGGGCAGTTGCTGAGCTTCGATGCCGTCGAGCTGCGCGCTATCTTCTGCGTCGGAGTCCGGCTGCGGGTCAAGTCGCTCGATCTCGAGCTTGCCGCCAGCCGCGCTACGCATCCCTCGCAGGAGGTCCTCAACCCGGCGAGCGTAAGCCTTGAGCGCGATGGGCACGTTCTCATCGGACGAGGCGTAGAAGCGGACCTTGACCGGCTGCTCGAGCTTGCCAAGCACTGACTTGCTGCCGTCGGACAAGGTATTGACGCGACCCTGCGAGAGATCAATCCGCATCGACACTGGCGCGAGCAGCAGATTTGCGACGACCAGCACCAACGCCACCACCAAGACGGTCACCGGAGACGAACTCGCCGCTCGGCGGGTCGCGATCGCAGCCGCAGTCGCATAGAGCGCAAGAAGGGCGATCGATCCCAGGTAAAACACGTCGCGAAGATCGAATACGCCCCTCTGAAAGCCGTCAAATCGTGCGAGCACCGACATTGCGGCGATGACCTCCATGAACCCCGGACCAGCCCAGCGGGCGAGCAGGTCGACCACGGCAGGCGCGCCTGCGAGGATCAGCAGCAGGCAGACGATCAGGGAGAGCACGAAGGCGATGGCCTGGTTTCGGGTGAGCGCCGAGCAGAATGAGGCGATCGATAGGAAGGTTCCGGCCACCAGCAGGGCACCCAGATATCCGGAGAGGATCGTCCCGTTGTCCGGGTCACCCAGCCAATTGACGGTCACCACCAATGGGAACGTCAGGCCGAGGGCGATCGCCACGAACAACCAGGCGGCCAGGAACTTACCGAGGATCGCTTGCCAAGGGGTGATCGGCAGCGTCATCAGCAGTTCGAGGGTTCCCAGGCGATGTTCGTCGGCCCATAAGCGCATGCCAATCGCTGGCACGATGAAGAGAAACAGCCAGGGCAGCCACGCGAAAAACGACGCAAGCGAAGCCTCGCCGCGCTCGAAGAAGCCACCAAAGGAGAAGGTGAAAAATCCTGCGAGAAGCAGGAAGACCACCAGGAAGACATAAGCGACCGGGGTTGCCCAATAGGCGGAAAACTCCCGCCGTACGATGGCGTTGAAAGGCGAACTCATGATGCGACCCTCTGCTCACTGGACTGGGCCTGCGCGGCAGCTCCGGCAGGCGAATCAGGTGTCGGCGGGCGCTCGGCCTCCAGATCGGAACGGGTGACCGAGCGGAAGAAATCGTCGAGCCGCCCGCTGGCGACGCGAGCCCTCAGATCGGCTGGCGTGCCATCGGCAACCACCCGGCCTCGGTCGATCACGATCGCGCGAGTACAAACCTCATCGACTTCCTCAAGAATATGGGTCGAAAACAGCACCGCGCGGGTCTTTGCCATGTCCCGAATCAAACCGCGCATCTCATGCTTCTGGTTGGGATCCAGGCCGTCGGTGGGCTCATCGAGCACCAATACCTCTGGATCATGGATCAGCGCCTGCGCAAGACAGGTTCGCTGGCGAAACCCTTTGGACAGCGTTTCGATTTGCTGACCCAGCACCGTATCGAGGTGGCATTGCGCGACCACCCGACGCAGGGCGTCACGCTGAGCCTCACCCTCGAGGCCGCGCACGCGCGCGGCGAAGCGCAAGAAATCAACGACCGTCATGTCGGGCCACGACGGCGCGGACTCCGGCAGATAACCAATCCGGCGCTTGGCCTCGAGCGGCTGGCTGGCCACATCGAAACCGCAGACCTTCACTCGCCCATTGGTCGGCGCGAGATAGCCGGTGATCATCCGCATGGTGGTGGACTTTCCTGCGCCATTGGGGCCGAGAAAGCCGAGTACCTCGCCCTGCTGGACCTGGAATGAGATGTCGTCAACGGCCAGCTTGGAGCCGAAACGTCGCGACAGGTTCTGGACCTCGATCATGGTTCCCCCGGACAGATCGCCGGCGGCTTTGTTGCCGCCGATCGAGGCGCGATATTAGGACGAAATCGGCGATTTCAAGAAAAGACCGTCAGGTCGACCCCGTCGCCGCCTGGCCAACACGCGATGCTATCCTTCTCCGATGAGCGATTTTCGAAGCGATACAGTCACCCGCCCGACTCCGGCCATGCGCGACGCCATCGCCCGCGCCCAGGTCGGAGACGATGTCTACGGCGACGACCCGAGCGTCAATGCGCTCGAGGCCCAGGCGGCAGCGATGCTGGGTTTCGAAGCGGCCGTCTTCGCGGTTTCCGGGACCCAGTCCAACCTCATGGGACTCTTGTCGCACTGCGAGCGTGGCGAGGAGGCCATCGTCGGCCAGATGTGGCACACCTACCGCTGGGAGGCAGGCGGAATGGCGGTCCTTGGCTCGATCCAACCCCAGCCGATCGAGCAGGCGCCCGATTCGACCCTGCCCCTCGCTGCGATCGAGGCAGCGATCAAACCTGACGACCCGCACTTTGCGCGGACTCGCCTGATCTGCCTCGAGAACACGACTGGTGGGA
>CAZAVT010000078.1:0-8575 GCA_964488395.1 uncultured Burkholderiaceae bacterium
ATCGATCCACGACGCGCTCGATCGACTGCATCAGACCGATCGCGAAGCCTACGGCGCCCTGATCGAGACGGTCGAGGAGAGTGCGCAGACGGTCGAGATCGAGATCGACGGCCACCCTTGGGAGGCGCTTCTGGTGGCGGCGCCCCTCGTGGCCTGGACCCGGTTTCGCATCCCCGCCGGGCCCCTGTCAGCCGATCTCACCCAGACGCTGGCGGCTCACTGGCAGGCACATACCTTGTCCCGTGCCGCCCGCTTGCGGGTGCTGCCGATGCTTTTCAGCATCGACCAGCTGCCCAGGGAGCAGACCGAGCTGCGCCGCTTGACGCGGCGGGTCGCGTCCTCGCTCGTCAACGGCGCTGCACCGAAGCTCGATCTCAAGTCAATGCCCGAGACGGCCGAGATGCTGGCTGACTCACGGTTCTTGTTGGCGGTGGTCGCCGCTCCGGTCGGCCAGCCTCACTTTCGCTGGCAGGAAACCGAGAGCCACGACCATATCGGTCGGGTGCAGTGCCTCGAGGATTGGGTGGCGCAGGCGCGCCCGAGCCTTGAGCCCTTGCTGCCCGGTTGCGGCTTCGAGTGCCTGCTGCCCGACGCCTATCACTTGAACATGCGAGAGGCCGATCGTCGGGTACGCCCTTACTCGATCCAGGCTGCGGTCCACTATCTGACCCACGCGTTGGGGGTCGAGCCCAGTGAGATCCGCGCGTCGATTGCCGCATTTGGGACCGAGCGAGTCGACGAGTACCGCATCGGATTGTCGGTCGCCAATGACGATGAGGTCGCCTACGGGGTCGTCTGGCCGCTCCTGGGCGCAGAGTCCGAGACCGACGAGCCCTCGCCGCTGGAGGCGATTCGGGAGATTCTCCGTAGCCTCGGCATTGCCGAGATCCGGCAGTGGCCAGACCTCCAGGAACCCGACTTCTGCGAGGACTGCGGCGTCCCTTTGTATCCGAACGGCAAGGGCGAAACCGTTCACGCCGAGGTGCCCGAAGACGTCGAACCCGAGTCGACGCACTTCCACTGACAGGGTGGTCACCGCACCGCTCGCTGCGCTCTGGGTGACCCTGGTCGTCCAGGCCCTCACCTCGCTCGCCATGGTGGTTCCAGCCGTGCTTGCGCCGGCACTCGCCGAACCGCTCGGTTTCGAAGCGCCCCAGGTCGGCCTGTTGCTCAGCATCGCTTATTTCTTTGCCATCCCGAGTGGTTTGCTCTGCGCGAGCCTGTCGCCGCGCCACGGACCCGTTCGATTGAGTCAGGCCGCTCTTCTCGCAACGGCCCTTGGCGTCGCGTGCTACATGAGCGGCCACGGCCTGCTGCTCCTCGCGGGTGCGGTCTTGATTGGCGTGGCCTACGGGATTCCGAACCCGACCGCCGCCGAGATCCTCGCGCGGCATGCGCCGATCAACCGCCGCGGGGTTTTTTTCTCGGTGAAACAGACCGGCGTGCCGCTCGGTATTGCGATGGCTGGGGCGCTTCTGCCCTGGCTGCTGGGTCTCTCAGGCTGGCGTCCTGCGCTGCTGATCATTGTCGTCGTGCTCACCCTGGTGGGGATCCTGATCGGTCGACATCGGCGTGTCCTCGAGTCCGACGATGGGGATGCGACGGCCCCGTCGAGCGATCGGCCTGCCATGGGTCCGGCAGCAACACAGGCGCTCGGTTGGCGGGCGCTGCTGGCCGATCGCTTCGTCATGCCGGTGGTCTGGGTGCTGCGCGTGCCGCCGCTGCGACGCCTGTGCCTGTCGGCGATCACGTTCTCCTTCACCCAGATCGCTTTTCTGAATTTTTCGGTCTCTCTGCTGAAACTCGAGCACCACATGACGCTCGCGGTGGCTGCCGGGGTGCTATCAGCCTCCCAGGTGCTGAGCGTCTTTGCGCGCGTCTTCTGGGGCCACGTCGCAGACCGCTGGATGGACCCCGGCCGCTTGCTGGGCCTGCTCGGTGTTCTCATGGGGGGCAGCGCGCTCTCTCTGGGGCTCGCACCCAACGACGCAGGACTCTTCCCGATGATGCTTCTTGCGCTGTGCTGCGCGGCCACCGCGGTCGCCTGGAACGGTGTCTACTACGCGGACCTGGTGCGCCACGTCCACACAGCCGATGTCAGCCGGGCCACTGCCGCCACACAGACCCTCACCTTTCTCGGAGGGGTCATCGGCGCCTCGGTCTTTGCTGCGGTGGTTGGTTTGGCCGGCAGCTATTCGACCGCCTACGCGCTCTGCGCGGTCCTGCCGTTTACCGCCGGGCTGGCGCTGTTGCGGTTTCGGGCGGAGCCAAAACCACACGCCTGATCCGCAGCGCCGCGGCACAGAACAGGCCCCAGGCGAGCAGCCAAATCAGCCCGCCCAGCGGCGTGACCCATGCGATCGATCGCCAGCCGGTGAGACTCAGCACGTAGAGGCTCCCCGAAAACATCACGACCCCGGCAACAAAACCGATGGCCGCCAGAGTCCACAGGCGCTGTGGCCAGCGGGCTGCGGCCAGGGCGGTCGCCAGGAGCGCGAGGGCGTGATACATCTGATAGCGAGCCCCGGTCTCGAAGGTCGCGATCATCGCGGTGTCGATCCGGCCCCTTAGCCCATGAGCGCCGAAGGCGCCTGCCGCGACGGCCGTCAGTGCGCAGAGCCCGCCGGCGATGAGCATCAGCGCCGGTCCGCGTTCGAACGCAAGTGGGTGATCGCCCGAGCTCAAGCGGTGGCGCCCAGCAGGGTCTCCAGATCCGCCGCGATCGACTCCGGCGTCGCAGTGGGCTCATAGCGGCGCACGACCTGGCCCTGTCGATCGACCAGGAACTTGGCGAAATTCCAACCAATGTCGGTCGTGCCCTTGGCCGATGGGCCCGCCGACTTCAGCCACTGGTAGAGCGGATGTGCGCCCGGTCCGTTGACCTCGATCCGTGCAAACATCGGAAAGTCGACCTGAAAGCGCGTGCTGCAAAACTGCGCGATCTCCGCCTCCGTGCCTGGCTCCTGCCCGCCGAACTGGTTACAGGGAAAGCCCATCACGATGAGATCGCGATCTCTGAACCGGGTTTGCAGCAATTGGAGGCCAGCATACTGGGGCGTGAGTCCACAACGGCTCGCCACGTTCACGATCAGCAAGGTCTTGCCCTGCCACTCGGCCATCGTCGTCTCGCGTCCATCGATGGTCTTGACCCCGATTGAATGCATGCTCACAGCGGTACTCCTGAAGTTTTTGAATGTTTCATTCTCATCCTGCATCAGCCAGGCGATGATCGGTTCATTGCCCTCATCCCTCATCAGCCTATGCGCGGTTCCTGAACAGCGCCTCGCGCAGTGCCACGATCGCCGCCTGCCAGCCTGCGGCGTTGGCCCGCGACCGGTCATCGCAATCCAGGAAATCCCCGTGCAACAACACGACCGGCGTGGGGGCATTCATTCGCTTGGAGGCGTCATAATCGATCGAGGCGTGTTCGACCGCATTAGTCCCGTTCGGCTCGGTACGGTGGCTCGATGGTCGGGTCACCTGGATATCTCGCACCGGGCCGGCGGTCACCGTGATGCTTGGTTCCCCTGCGCGATCGCTGCCGACTTCAGCCATCCGCATGGCTTGATCCGTTCGCCGTTGGGTGAAGGCAAGGCCGCTACTGCGGCACGGTTCTGCCAATCAACGCTAAAATGAGCCCACTTTCCGAGGAGTTTCGACGATGAAGCCGTACGTTCGCCCCTTCTTTGTCACGTCGCTCGTGGCGTTCGCGACCGTCCTCTGCGGCCAGGCGATGGCCCAGGCGCCGGGTTCTGACTGGCCCGCCAAGCCCTTGCGCATGATCGTGCCCGCCAACGCGGGCGGCGGAACGGCCAATCCGGTGTCGCGGGTCCTCGCCGACGAGCTCACCCGGATGCTCAATCAGCGCGTCTTCGTCGAGAATCGCGGCGGCGCGAATGGCAATATCGGCGCGGCGGTGGCCGCCAAGGCGCCCAACGATGGGTCCACCGTGCTGTTCTCCTGGGCCGGCACACTGGCGACCAACATCAGTCTCTACGACTCGATCCCGTTCCATCCGGTCAATGATTTCGACCCGGTGATCCTGATTGGCGGCGTCTCGAACATTTTGGTCGTCAACAACGACATGCCAGCGCGTTCGCTGAAAGAATTCGTCGATTACGTGAAGGCGAACCCCGGCAAGCTCAATTACGCCTCCTCGGGCAACGGTAGCTCGATGCATTTGGCGGGTGAACTCTTTCGCAAGCAGACCGGGACCGCGATGGTTCACATTCCCTACAACAACGTGGGTCAGGCGACGACCGATCTGATCGCCAATCAGGTCCAGCTGATGTTCCACCTGATCGTCGGCGCAAAGAGTGCGGTGGACGCCGGCCAGGTGCGCGCGATTGCGGTGCTCGCCCCAGAGCGTTCGCCGGTGATGCCCGCGGTGCCGACGATGAATGAGCTCGGCATGCCCATCGAGTCGCAGACCTGGTTTGCCTTTCTCTTTCCGAAGGGTACGCCGCGTGAGGCGATTACCCGGCTCAACGCTGCGACCAATCAGCTGCTCAAGGACCCGGTGGCCAGCCGCAAGCTGATGGAGATGGGGCTTGAGCCCGCCGGTGGCACGCCCGAGCGCCTGGCCAAACATCTCGACGACGAGATCCGCAAGTGGTCGGAGGTCGTCAAATTCTCCGGAGCCCGCATCAATTGAATCCAGCCGAGCTCGAGGCGCCCGGCCTGGCGGCGCTCGAGGCGCGTTTTCGCGAAGATCTGTCCCTGCTCGAGTTGCCTGCCCGGCCCTGGGTGGTGCCCCGCATCTACGACGGACAGCCGATGATCGACGTGGCGATCATCGGTGGGGGTATGGCCGGGATGACGCTTGCGGCCGCACTCAAGCTCCTGGGGGTGAGGGCGATCAATTTCGATCGCTCGCCACCTGGTTTCGAAGGGCCCTGGGTGACGACGGCGAGGATGGAGACGCTGCGTTCGCCCAAGCAGCTCACAGGCCCTGCGCTGGGGTTCTCATCGCTGACCTTTCGGGCCTGGTTCGAGGCGCAGTTCGGGCGCGAGGCCTGGGAGTCGCTGGACAAGATACCCCGCGTGCAATGGATGGACTACCTGCGCTGGTATCGGCGCCTGTTCGCGCCCGATCTTCGCAATGAGCACGAGGTGCTCATGGTTCAGCCCGAGTCATCGGATCGGGTGAGGCTGCGACTGCGCCACCAGGGTCGCGAATGGGAGGCGTTCGCCCGCCATGTGGTCCTCGCCACGGGCCGCGATGGGCTGGGGAGTGCGTGGCTGCCTGATTTCGCGCAGGCCGTATCGCCCGCCCGGCGAGCGCATTCATCGGACCTGCTCGATTATGCGCGGCTGAGCGGCCTGCGGGTTGGAGTGATCGGCGGCGGCGCGTCGGCGATGGACTGCGCGGCCAGCGCCCTCGAGGCCGGCGCTCAGCGTGTCGACCTGCTGATCCGGCGCCCGGAGCTGCCCAGGATCAACAAGGGCAAGGGTGCGGGGGGGCCGGGCATGACCCACGGCTATTCATCCCTGCCCGATGCCTGGAAATGGCAACTGCGCCACTACATTCAGCGGCAGCAGACCCCGCCGCCGCGCGGCAGTACCCTGCGGGTGTCGCGAAACGCAAACGCCCACTTTCATCTCGCGAGCCCGGTGCTCGAGATCGCAGAGCGCGACGGCGTGATCGAACTCGCAACGCCACGGCGCCGATTCGAGTTCGACTTTCTCCTGTTTTCGACCGGATTTCGGGTCAACTTCGCTGCGCGCCCAGAATTTGCCGGATTCGCGCAGCACGTCCGGCGTTGGTCGGACCGATTCCAAGCGCCACCGGAGCAGCGGGACGACGAACTCGCAGCGCTCCCCGATCTGGGACCAGCCTTCGAATTCGTCGAGCGCGAGCCCGGTCGCTGCCCCGGCCTGTCTAGGGTCCATTGCTTTTGCTATCCGGCGGTGCTGTCACATGGGCAGGTCTCCGGTGATATTCCGGCGATCAGCGAGGGCGCCCAGCATCTCGCACGTGCTTTGGTCGCGAGCCTCTTTGCCGAAGGCATCGAGCAGCATTTCGAGGCGGTTCAGCGTTATGCCGAGCCCGAGCTTTTCGGCGACGAATGGACGCCGGCCGATCCACCCCTGAGCCCGCCGGAGGCCCGATGAACCCTGTCGTCCAGTCCGTTGATTTCATCGACCAAGTCGCCGGCCTTGAGCCCGGGACCTGGGCGCATCAGTTGCGTCATCGTCGTGACAAGGTTGCGCAGGCCACTCAGTCGTTTCATGAGCGCTATTTTTCTGGCGAGGTCAGTGGCCTCTCGCGCCTCGAGCGGCTGCTCATTGCCTGGCAGGCGAGTCGACTGACGCCAGCGCCAGCGACGGCGGCCTTTTTCCGCAAGGCAATCGAGGCCGAGCCGATTGAGCCGGGCCTTGCACGCTGGATGGCCGATCCCGCATCGTTGCCGACCGACCGTCGGACGGCGGCGTTGCTGCGCTTTGCCGGAACGCTGGCGGTACGTCCCGTCGATGGCGATCGCGCACTGTTGCACGCCGTGACCGCGGCTGGGGTGAGCGCTGGCGGCGTGGTGGCGGCCGCGCAGTTGATTGCCTACATTGCCTGGCAGACTCGCGTGGTCGCTGCCTTGCAGGCACTGGTCGCCGCTGGCGCGCCTGAAGCGATGGCTGGCGATGCAGAGGGTGTGGCACGGGCGGGCGAGGCGGTGCCCACCCCAGCCGCAGCGCTCGCGGCTGCTGCGGCGGTGAGCCCCGGTTCCGGTTCAAGCACCGGCCCCCTGCGGATCGCCGGCTTCACCAGCGAGCCGCTCGAGTGGCAGGGCTGGCTCGATCTGGTCGATCTCTCACGCGCCACGCCCCTGCAGCTCGAGGTCCTCGACGAAAGCCATCCCAAGGCCCGCACGTCGCAGTACTACCTGACCCTGATCCACCAGCCCGAGGTGTTGCGCCAGCGCTCGATCGTCTTTAACGCGAGCATGTATGCACCCGGTGGTCTGTCGCGGGCTGAGCGTGAGCTCGGAGCAACGGTGACCTCGCGCATCAACGCCTGCGTCTACTGCGCCTCAGTCCATGCGCAGCGCTTTGAGCAGCTCGCGCGACGCAACGATGTGATCGCCCAGGTGTTCGCTGATCCGCAGACGGCCGGCACGAACCAGCGCGAGCGCGCCATCGTGGCGTTTTCGATGCGACTCACCGCCCAGCCCGATCAGGTCGATGCGGGGGATATCGCCCACTTGCGCCGCGCGGGCCTGCGCGATGATGAGATCCTCGATCTGGTCCACTCGGTGGCGATCTTCGGCTGGGCCAACCGCCTGATGCTCAACCTCGGTGAGCCGGTGTTTCCAGCCGCTTGATGGTCAGTCGCACGGCCGCCGGGACGGGCTCGATCAGGGGCACCGAAAAGCGACCCCGCAACTCACGAGCAACGAGGGCGAGCGGCCCGCCGCCAATCACCAGCGCTTGAGCGCCATCGTGTTCGACCGCTTCGCGACAGGCGGTCTCGAGTGCCTTAGCCAGCGACTCGCGATGGGCCATCAGCACGGTCGGATCTCCGGGCGTCAATCTCGTGCCGGTGAACCACTCCCGATAGCCGTAAGCGTCGGCTCTCGCCGCGATCCGTTGCACGAGCAGCGGTGTGGTTGTCACGACGGCGAACCGGCGAGGCGCGCCCTGCTCATCCAGGGAGGCCTCGGCCATGGAGGCCTCCGCAATCCCACTCACCGGGCCCTGGAATCGCTTGCGCAGCGCCTCCAGCCCCGGGTCGCCAAAGGCGGCGATGATCACCGCGGCCGGCGCGCGCTGATCGATCTCGCCAGCCAGACTCTCGACCGCTCGCGCAGCCTCGTCGAGGGCGCCTTCGTCCACGATCAAGGGCGCCCCGAAGGGCGCACTCAGACCGTCGATTCGAATCCGATCACCCGCTTCGTCCTGCGCGATCGCCACCATCATCCGGGTGGTGGCGTCGTTTGTATTGGGGTTGATCAGGAGGGTCGCATGCCGCACCGCGCGTCGCCGCTACTCGTCCGCTCAGACCCGGATCTCTCGGTTGAAGCGCTGGATGTACTCGGCGCGGCGGGGATTGAGCTTTTCCCAGTCGACGACGTTCATTTTCTCGAGCTCGGCCATGTCCTTTGCGTAAGCGGCCAGCCCCTTGCTGAACTGTGCCTTGGTGCTCGTCGGCGCGACCAGATAGGGCTCCTCGGCCATCCGGGTTTGGACCTCGGGGCTGATGGCTGCATTGATGTAGGCCGCGGCGAGATCGATTTCGCGCGTGTTTTTGACGATGTGCATCGTGCTCATGATGTGGATCCACCCCGTGTCAGGGCGGGTCAACGCCACCGGTACGCCCTTGCCCTGCAGGTCGGCGACGTTGTTGTTGTAATGCACGGAGATGTCGATCTGGTCCTGCTGGAACAGGGTCGCGAGCGCGCCCGGATTGGCGGCGACCGCGCCGACGTTGGGCAGCAGGCGCTTCACGAAGTCAAAGGCAGGTTCCATGTTGGTCTCGCTGCCGCCATTGAGCCGGGCGATTTCAGCCATCCAGGCCGAAATCAGCGTCGACCCCATGCTCGCCAGACCGACCCGGCCCTTGTACTCGGGCTTGAGCAGATCG
>CAZAVT010000078.1:8585-11683 GCA_964488395.1 uncultured Burkholderiaceae bacterium
CACGACTTTGGCGGGGTCTTGATCTTGTTGGTGTTGTAGGCGATCCCGATGATCTGCCCCGACACATAAACGCCCAGTCCGCGCGGATCAATGAATTTCTTTGGAATGTCCTTGAGGTTCGGCAGCTTGTCCGTCGGGATTTTTTCAAAGATGTCCTGCTGCAGCGCCGCCAGATAAGGGCCCTCGTCAAGAATGATCACATCAAAGGGAGGGCGCGCTTTGGAGGCGACGATTTTGGAGACGGTGTCGACGGCGAGCGATGCGACCAGATTGGTTCCCGCGCCAGTCGCCTTGTTGAACGCGGGCATCAGGATGCCGCGGTGGGCGGATTCCCACGCGCCAGGATAGGTCGTCGCTGAAATCGATTTGGCCTGCGCGAAGGCGAGGCCAGCCGGCGTGGCCAGCGAGGCGGCACCGAGAGAGACACCTTTCAGCAGGTCGCGACGACTGGAGGAGAACAAGCTCATGGGGGACTCCGTTCGAGGTTCGTTGGTTGTTCCGGCGCACGGGCCGGCAGGGCGAGGCGCGCAAACTCCGTGCCACAGCAGTAAGGCTAATCCCCGACCCAAGACCGTGCACCGTGCTAGGGATTGCCGCGCGCATCGCGCGTCGATGAGTCAGGATGGTGCGTTTTGAGTCATTTTTGGTCGCCAGGCCGAGCGGAACCTCCTGGCATGAAGCTTGATTCTGCAATGAAGTGGGGCGTTGACGGTCGCGAAAGGTTAATGGGTCATGGGAAAGAGCGGTGCTCACGGTGGCGTAGCCGTGCAACTTGACGGCGTTACCCATCGCTACGGTGACGCACTGGCGGTCGACCGCGTTGACCTGGAGGTTCAGCCAGGCGAACTGGTGGCGCTCCTCGGGCCCAGCGGCTGCGGCAAGACGACCTTGCTCCGCATCGTCGCAGGCCTGATCGCCCAGAGCGCCGGCGCGGTTCGGATCGGGGGCGAGACGGTCGATCGCCTGCCCCCTAACGAGCGCGGCGCTGGCATCGTTTTCCAGAATTACGCGTTGTTCCCGCACATGACGGTGGCGCGCAACGTGGCCTACGGGCTGCGCGCCCGCGGTGCGCCCGAGCGCGAGATCGAGCGGACCGTTGCCGAGATGCTGGAGATGGTTCGAATGACGAGCTTTGCGCAACGCTATCCGCGTGAGCTCTCCGGCGGCCAGCAGCAGCGTGTCGCTCTGGCGCGCACCCTGGCTGTCAGGCCGCGGGTCCTCTTGCTCGATGAGCCTTTCGCGGCGCTCGACAAGAATTTGCGGCTCGACATGCAGATCGAGATCCGACGGATCCAGCGCGAGCTCGGTATCACGACCCTGATCGTGACCCATGACCAGGAAGAGGCGATGTCGATGGCCGACCGGATCGCCGTCATGAATGCCGGTGTACTGGAGCAGTTTGACGCACCAGAGTCCCTCTACGACCGGCCTGCGAGCCTCTTCGTCGCGGGCTTCGTGGGGACAGCCAATCTGCTCGAGGGGCGCTTGGCCGGGACTGCCGGCGATTTCGAGTTCACCGACGAGCAGGGCGTCAGCCGGATCGCCTTGAGCCGGGCAACGCCCTGCTCAAGGCCCGGCGCGGTGGTGTTTGCTGCGCGTCCTGAGCATCTTGAATTGGTCCCCGACACCGCGGGCGAGGGATCGCTCGACGAGGGGATCGCCGCGCGGGTGGAGATGGTGCTGCCGCTTGGTCCCTCTTTAGTGTACGAACTCTCGAGGCAGGCGGCGGGACCCATCAAGGTGGTGGTCCCTCGGGACCACGAGCAAGCGCGGCTTGCAGTGGGCGATCGGGTGCGGGCGCGCGTGCGCGCCGGCGCGCCGGTCAGCCTGTTCCAGCGTTGAGCCGGCCAGCATGAGCGCTGCACCCCAGGTTTCGTCAGATTCGGCTGTGCCCGCGGCCGCCTTGCGACTCGAGGCACCGGTCGCGCTCGCCGCGCCGCTGACGATCTTTTTCATCGCCTTCGTGCTGATGCCCTTTGTGCTGCTGGCTTTTGTGAGCTTGCACAATGACAACGGCCTCCAGGCGATGGGGCTGGCCCAGTACCTCAAGTTTTTTGGTGACGGCTTCAACCTGTCCGTGCTCGCCGATACCCTTCTACTGGGGGTCAAGGTCACGCTGATCACGATCCTGATCGGCTATCCGCTGGCGTATCTATATGTCAACGCGAGCCCCAGGATGCAGTCTTTGTTGATGCTGCTGATTCTGCTGCCGCTGCTCACCAGTGCGGTCGTGAGGACCTTCGCCTGGGTCGTCATCCTCGGCCGGCAGGGCATCATCAACAATCTGCTGATTGACTATGGTTTCGTGACTGCGCCCGTGAAGCTGCTGTATACCTCCGGGGCAGTGGCCATCGCACTCGCGCAGATCGAGCTTCCGCTGATGGTGCTGCCACTCATCACCGCGCTGCTCAATGTCGACGCTAATCTGCGGCAGGCCTCGCTTTCCCTCGGTGCCGGGCATTGGCGCACCTTTATGCAGGTGACCCTGCCCCTGTCGGTGCCGGGACTGCTCGCGGGCAGTCTGTTGGTTTTCGCATCGTCGGTCAGTGCTTTCGTGACCCAGACGCTGGTTGGTGGCGGGCAGATGATGTTTATGCCGTTCTACATGTACCAGCAGGCGATTCAAGCGAACGAATATCCATTCGCGGCGGCGATCGCGATGGTGCTGCTGGTCTGCGTACTGGTGATCGTCACTGTGGTCAACTCGTTGGGGCGGCGCAGCAAGGGTTTCGTCCATGCATGATGCAACGCCGTCCCCCGGCCGGCGGGCTCGGGAGTCTTGGAGATCGATCGCCGAGCGCCAAAGTTTCCGTTTGGTGTTCGGTCTTCTCGCCGGGCTCGCACTGTTGCTCTTGCTGGCGCCGACGGTGATCGTGATCATCGCATCGTTCACCAACGCGTTTTCGCTCAAGTTCCCGCCACCGGGTTACTCGACCCGTTGGTATCTGGCGCTCTGGAATGACTCGCCCGAGATCATCGCAGCGTTTGTCCTGTCGCTGAAGGTGGCTGCGATCGCGACCGCGGTGTCCGTGGTGCTCGCCGTCGCAGCGGCGATGGCGCTCGCGCGCCGGCGCGAGCAGTGGGCCCGGGCACTCGAG
>CAZAVT010000078.1:11693-12175 GCA_964488395.1 uncultured Burkholderiaceae bacterium
TTCAATCTCGCCGGTACGGGCCTGTCCTTCTGGACCTTAGTGGTCGGCCATATCGCGATCACGTCCCCCTACATCGTGCGTACGACGACCGCGAGCCTGGTGCAACTGGACCGTAGTCTCCTTGAGAGTGCGCGCAGTCTGGGTGCATCCGGTCTTTATACGTTTCGGACGGTGACCTTGCCGTTGATTCTGCCCGGCGTGGCGGCCGGTGCCTTCATTGCGTTCATGTACTCGTTTGACAACGTGGCCGTGTCGCTGTTCCTGTCGGATGCCCGCAGCGAGGCCTTGCCGATCCGCATGTGGCACATCATCGAATCCAACCTCGATGTCCGCGCGGCTGCTGTTTCGGGCGTGCTGATCGCCGCTACCCTGGTGCTGATGCTGGTCATGGAACGATTGGTCGGGGTGTCGCGGCACGTGCGCTGACCACCTTCCAGGAGCTTCCGACTTGCCCTCGACCAAACCCTCCACCACGCTGCTGC
>CAZAVT010000079.1:0-543 GCA_964488395.1 uncultured Burkholderiaceae bacterium
TGAAGGCGCATCGAGGACAGAAAGGTGTGACGGCAGGCTTGCCGGCCGACGGGCGCTAGGGTTGTCAGGCGCGCCTTCTTGTGGCGGAACTTGGGCGGCTCCAGCGGGTCGTGCGCCACCTCGTGCATCTGGATGACGCGGCTGGACGCTTGGTATGCCTGCTGGAAGCGAATGAGGTCGGAGGCCTCCTCATCGAGGTTCACCCCCGACACACGATCCCTCGCCTCGATCGCCTGTTGGTGGACCACGCCGAGAGCCTTCTGCGCGATTTCGGCCTGAGTGCCGAGATTACCGATGGCATTGAGCCGATCGAGCCAGGACTCGGCGATCGTGCGCCCACCGGGTACGATCTCGCGGGACTTCTCGAGACCCGATATCCGCAGCAGGTTCTGGTTGTCGCCCACCCCATCATGATTGCCATCGATGCGAAACACGTCATCGGCCTTGGGGGGGCCACTGAGATTGAGCTGTATGCCCAGGTAGTGAACGCCCTGCTTGGGGTCGTAAAGCCGATCGGCGAGTTTGGTGCCCGTCTTGTCGTCG
>CAZAVT010000079.1:553-12082 GCA_964488395.1 uncultured Burkholderiaceae bacterium
GCTCCTTGACGGGATCAGCGCCCGGCACGTCGCGATTGGCCTCGAAAAACTCGACCTTGAACGGGTGCTCCCGCAGGGTGGCAAGACCCTGGGCGGTGGCATCGCCGTAGCGAGCGGCGAGTTGCCCGGGCCCATCCCCCGTGGCGACGATGATCAGATCCTCAGGCATCGGGCCATTGAGCCAAACCTCGGTCGAAAGCCCCAATTTGGTCAGATCGGCCGGCGAGCCGCTCGGACGCAAGCCGAGCCGCACCGAGAGGGCCGGATCGGTCGACTCGAGGGTGATCTGACCCGTATGCCGACCCGAGGACTGGGTGAGTGCACTGCCCGGATAGATGCCCGGCGGACCGATGCTGATATCCCGCCCCTGTTGACCGGCCGTATTCTGCAGCACGAGCTCGCCCTGCCAACCGATGCTGGAGACGACGCCCGTCTCGGACGAACGCTCATTGATGCGCGCCGAGAGCTCATCGAGGGAGGCTGGCTGGGTCGTTAGGTCGATATCGACGCCATTGATCTGGAGCGGGAAATCGAACCGGACCGTATCGGGACGCACCCGCACCTCGGTCCTGGCAGATACCACCAGCCCAGGGGGCGAGCCGTCGGCGCCGGGGGCAAGACCGAGGCGACCGATCTCGGCGCCAAGCCAGGAGGCCATCTGGCTGGCTTCAACCGGACCCGGGGGCGGCGTAAACGCGCCGAGCGCCTGGCCGTTAAGCTCCAAAGCATTGGCCGTGATGAAGGGCTCGCCCGCGACCGACTGAAAGGACGACGGGATCGCCCGGCTCTCGAGTCGTGCGGGCTGAGGCTTGACCTCGATCACCCGCCCCTGAAAGTCGCGGACCTCGACCAACTGGGTCTCGGCACGAGCGCCGTAGGAGATATCCATGTCTCGATAGGCATTGGCTCCGCTCGCATTCAGGTACTCGGCCGAGTAGGTCGCGCCCTGAACGAACCCTGCGCTCGGCGAGAGCAGACTGAGCCGCTGCGCCGCAGTGAGTTCCTTGCCCGCCAGATGCCGCCCGTCTCGCGTCAGGATCTGCAGATCAAGCGGATGGTCGACCGAGCTCTGCAGGCTCAGGCGGACCGACTCGAGCCCTGCCGGAATCTTTCCAAGAACGGACGCCGGCCGGACGTCTGAATTCTGAAAGTCGACCGACTGGATCTGGGAATTGGAGCTGATCGGGAACTCGGTGATCGGCCGCATCTTCAGTTCGTCGCGGCTGTCAGGCTGCCAGAAGACCTGAGCATCAACCCCACTGGGGTTCGCCGGCGCCTCGATCACCCGCAGCGGCGCAGCTGCCGCGATCCCGCGGGGATCGTCCAGCAGGCGCCTGATGCCAGCGGCCGGCCGATTGCGGGCCTCGAGCGTCAAGGTCTCGGGCTCGGCTGGAACTCCCGTGATCCGGATCTGCAAGCCGTTGAAGACGATCGAGTCCTTGCCACTCGCCTGGCGACCGTCGGTCTGGTCGACGGCAATCCACTGAGCGGCTTTGGGATCAAAGCTCAACTTGATATCGTGAAACTGAGTCGCGGCGGGATCGATCACATCCCACTGCACCGCGATGGGCGACTTCACCGTGGCATCGTTGATTTCATAAACAGGGTCGATGGTCAGCAGGTCGCCGCCGAGCTTGCCATCGAGATCGATGCCCACCCGATGCGTGGCATTGACATGGGTCGCGATGGTTTGAGCAAGAAAGTCCAGGTAGGAGGCCGCCGGACGCAGAATCTGATCACGAAAACTCATCAGTCCGCCGAGTGTGCCACTGCTGACACCGCTGACGACTTCCGCCGCACGCAGTGGATCGAGGATCAGCTTCACACCGTAGGTTTGCTGATCGTAATTCGCAACCAGCTTGCGGGACTCTCGCCCGATGACAATCTGCCCCTGGCGATCGGAGGGGCCAATACTCACATCCACCGCGCCATTGCGGGCCTCGACGACCCGGATACGAGCCACCTCGGACAAGTCGCGTAACAACTGATCGCGCTGATCAAGCAGCGCGGGCGCCTGGAGTCGCGACTCGGATTTGCGACCCAGTTGCTGGTTCACGACCGCCAGCTGACTCGCCAGCGTATTGATCCGATCCACCTCGATCTGAACCGCTTCACGGCTCTCGCTTTCGATCGAACCGAACTGTCCATTGAGTTCGCGAAAGCGTGAGACCAGGCCGTCGGTTTTCGCCAACATCTGGGAGCGCAGTTCGATCGAAACTGGATCGGTCGTCAGCAGCCGGGCAGCCTTGAAGAAATCGTCCATGGCTGGCGTCAGGCCGTTGATCTGGCTGCCCATGAGGTCGACCACCCGGCTGGCGTACTGAACCAAGGGGGTCTGGGTCTCGACGTCGCTAATACTGGTGCGAAGTCCGCGCTCGATGAAGTCGTCATAGAGCCGCTGGATGGCATCGACCCGGGATCCCGTCCCAAAGTAGAGCGAAGCGACCTCGCGGGGCCCGTTATCGACGATCACGGCTTCCTGCCGCGAGTAGCCCTCGGTCGCCATATTGGCGACGTTGTTGGAGACGGTGCCGAGCGCTCGCTGGTAAACCTGTACTGCAGAGGCGCCGATGCCGATCAGATCACTCATCGATCAGGCCCTCGCGAGGGCTTGAGCGGTATCCCGCGATGGATCAGGAAGCTGCGATCACCTGGCCGCCGAGGTAAATCGAAGGCCCGATCGGGCGACTGGATCGGTAACGACGGCCGCTTGGGATCAAGAGGTAGCGCTCCCCCCGCCGATGGCGCAGCCGCTGCGGCGGTGGGCAGCCGCATGGCTTCGCCGGACTGCCGCGCAGCGAGCGCCTCAGCCGCTGGAACCATCTGATTCCGCTCCATCTGATTGACGAGCATGTCGGCAAATCCAACTCCACCGCGACGGGTCATCGAGAGCGCGATCTCCTTGTCGTGCATCGACTGGAAGGTCTCCATCGCCGAGGACTCGAGCAGATCGGACTTGAAGGTGGCCTCGCGCATCGTCGCCATGACGTTCTGCAGGAACATGGCCTCGAACTGCCGAGCGGTCTCACGCAGGGCCGCCCGCTGGTCGCGCTGCGCCTGACCGCGCAACTCGCCCAACCCCTGGAAATCCAGGGCTGAGTTGACCCGCGACGAGACCTCGCTCATGTCAGATGACCACCAGCTCGGCACGCAAACTGCCGGAACTCTTGAGCGCCTCGAGAATGGCGATCAACGCGGTCGGCGTGGCACCGATCTGGTTGACCGCATCGACAATGGCCCGCAAATCGACGCCGGGCTGGAAGAGCACCATCGGCTTGCGCTCCTCCGAGACCTGCACGTCCGCATTGGTCACGCCGGCAGTCTGACCGCCTGAGAGCGGGTTGGGTTGGCTGACCTCGTTGGTGGCTGCGACCTTGACCGAAATCGTGCCGTGCGTCACTGCTGCAGCGGTCACCTTGACATTTCGGCTGATCACCACAGTCCCAGTCCGCGAATTGACGACCACACGGGCCGGCGGCTCAGGCGCCTTGACGTCAAGGTTTTCAATCATGCCCAGAAATGCAACCCGCTGATTCGGACCGATCGGCGCGCGCACGGAGATCGAGACCCCGTCGATCGCATGGGCCACACCCTCGCCGAAGCGCTCATTGATCGCGGCCGAGATCGCTGCGGCGGTGGAGAAGTCGGCATCGCGAACATTCAGGATGATGTGATCCGACGTCTCGAAGGGTGTCTCGACCATGCGCTCGACCAGACCGCCGCCTGGCACCCGCCCGGCCGTTGTGACACCCACCTGGACCTGAGAGCCGGCCGCCTGCCCGCTCGCGCCAGCGACCGTCAGCGCGCCTTGCGCGAGCGCATAGACCTGGCCATCAACCCCTCGCATTCGGGTCAGCAGGAGGCTGCCCCCCCGGAGGCTTTCGGCCTTGCCCATGGCTGACACATTCACATCAATGCGCTGGCCGGGCTTGGAAAACGGTGGCAGCTCGGCGGTGACCATCACTGCGGCAACGTTCTTCAGGTCGAGCGACGACGCCGCCCGGCGGGCTGCATCATAGTCAGAAAGCGGCGCATCGACACTCACGCCCATCCGGTCCAGCATCGCGCGAACGCTCTGCCCCGTGAAGGTGATCGCCTGGCCGTCCCCCGTGCCCTGCAGGCCAACGACCAGCCCGTAACCGATCAGCTGGTTGGCACGGACGCCACCCACGGTGACCAGATCCTTGACCCGGTCCGCCCAGGCAGGCAGCGCGAGGGGCAATGCGAGGCCAAGCGCCAGGGCCCACCGTACGAGACCGTTCAGCATCAACATCGATACGCTCCCGAATCAGGGCTTAAAAGGGCCAGAATTGTTGAAACAAGCGAGTGCCCCACCCTGGCCGGGAAGCGCTCGCGAGCTCTCCCGTGCCGCGATAGGCAATCTGGGCATTGGCGAGCCGCCGCGACTGCACCGTTCCATCGGGCGCCACGTCCTGGGGACGAACGATGCCGGCCACCTGGACGAATTCGCTGCCTTCGCTGAGGGCCAGCTGCTTTTCTCCACGGACGACCAGATTGCCGTTGGGCAGGACTTCGGCAATCGTCACGGAAATGGAGCCTGTCAGCCTGGCCTCCTGTCCCGCCGATCCAGTACCCTCGCTCGAGACCTCAGAGCCATCAAGCTTGATCTTGGAAAGTGCGCCTCGGGATGGACGAATGCCATCGGCGATGCTGCCCAAGACATCATTCTTGGTCGCGCGCTTCGTATTGGTGGAAGAGCTCCGGGCAGCCTGTGTTTCCTCGTTGAGCAACACGGTCAACACATCACCGACCTTGTAGGCTCGACGGCGACCAAACCAGTCTTCGCCGCTGCCACTGAAGATCGAGCCTGTCGCAATGGGTGCCGGCTCCGCAACCGGCATGGTCGGTGCGAACGCCGGGGTGGGCGTGAGCACCGGATCCGGCGTCGCGCACCCGGCGGCGGCGAAGGCGGCAGCGATCACGGGAATCAGGACGCGAGCGCTCTGCATGACAAGTCCTCAGAGATTGTTGTTCAGGAAGCGCAACATGCCGTCGGCCGCCGCAATCGCCTTCGAGTTAACCTCATAGGCGCGCTGGGTCTCGATCATGTTGACCATCTCCTCGACCACGTTGACATTCGAGGCCTCGAGTGCGCCCTGCACCAACTTGCCCGCGCCGTTGGTGCCGGGCACCAGCACCTGCGCGGCACCACTGGCCACCGTCGGTTTGGCGAGGTTTTGGCCGAGGGGCTGAAGGCCAGACGGGTTCAGAAAGCGGGCGACCTGGATCTGACCGAGCTGTTGCTGCCCACCGCCAAAGAGCGCGACCGAGACCGTCCCATCCGCGCCGATCGTGATGCTCTCCGCATTAGGGGGCAGCGTCAGCGCAGGTTGGAGCAGAGCGCCATTGGCCGTGACCACCTGCCCCGTCGCCGAGAGCTTGAAACTGCCGTCGCGGGTGTAGGCAATCGTGCCGTCGGGCTGTAACACCTGAAAGAAGCCTTCGCCACTCACGGCGAGATCGAGCGCGTTTTGCGTCGAGATCAGGTTGCCCTGAGCATAGAGCTTTTCGGTGGCGACCACCCGGGTGCCGGTACCCAGCATCATCCCGGTGGGCGCCTGCGCATCCACCGTGGTCTGCCCTCCCGCCTGACGGACGTTGTGGTAGAGCAGGTCCTCAAAAAGCGCACGGTCCCGCTTGAAACCATTGGTATTGACGTTGGCCAGGTTGTTCGAGATCACGCTCATGCGCTTTTGCTGCGCATCGAGACCTGTCTTCGCAATCCACATTGATGCATCCATCGCCTATATCCTTTTGACGCTCATCCATTCATTCACAAATCCGGCCGTAGCACGCAGCGACTATCGACCCAAGCGCAACATCGTGGCCCCGGACTCATCGAGCGTTCGCGTCTCCTTGATGATCCGGATCTGAGTCTCGAACGAGCGGTTCTGGTCAAGCATCCTGACCATGCCCTCGACGGGCGACACGTTGCTTCCCTCAAGCCGACCCGAGCTGAGCGACGGGGGCACTGGACCATTGGCGAAATCGCCATTCGCTGTCTCGGAACCAAGCACGGGCTTGTACAGACCATCTTCCCGACGCCCGAGCTTTGCGACACTGGCATCGCGCAAGAGGATTTGCCCGACCTGCTGACCGGGCTGGTTCGGCGCGTTGGGATCACTCGCGAACACCGACCCGTCGGCAAGAATGTCGATGTCGAAGCCCTGCGGGACGGTGATCGGGCCGTTCTGCCCCCGCAGGGCAAAGCCCTCGCCATTCTCGAGAACGCCATTGGCATTGATCCGCAGATCGCCACGACGAGTGAAGGCCAGGTCGCCGTTTTTGGCAGTCACGCCCATCACCGTGTTGCCATCCATGGCGATATCGAGTTTTCTGCCGGTGAGCATTGATGCACCAGGCTCGAGATTGATCACATCACGCTGCTCGAGGACGGGCATGAATCGGGAGTCAAAACCCGGCCCTTGTACCTTGATCGAGCGAAGCGCGCTCTCAAAGCTGCGCTTGAAGCCCACGGTCGAGACGTTGGCGAGTTCGTTCGTCAGCATCTCGCGCCGGACCCGATGCTCGGTGACGGACTTCAGCGAGGTAAAGGCAAGACGGTCCATGACATTCCCGTTTTACGTGCGATCAGTCACCCGCGGCTTAGCTGCGGATGTTGATGATGGCCTGCGTCAGCGTCGTGTTGGTCTCGATGGCTTTGGCATTGGCCTGGAAGTTTCGTTGCGCCGAAATCAATTCAATCAACTCCTGGGTCAAGTCAACGTTGGCCCGCTCACGAGCGCCGGCACGGATGGTTCCGAAGCCTGCCGTTCCAGCCTCGCCTAAGGTGACCGAACCCGATTGCGAGGTGGCGAGGTAGCTCGCCTCACCCACCTGACGCAATCCCGTCGGCGCCGTAAAGTTTGCAAGCACGATCTTTGCCAGGTTTTTCTGAGTGCCGTTGGAATAATTGGCGCTGACCAGTCCGTCATCACCGATATCAAGGCCGATCAAGTCGCCCTCCGGTCGCCCGTTTTGACCCTGCGCAAGCACCGAGAACGGCGTCGAATACTGGGTCGACCCGTCGTAGCTGATCGAGAACTGCAGCGTTGCGCCGGTGTCACCGATCGTCTCCGGTTTGAAGCGGATCGGGGTTTTCGGTGAGGTGAGATTGCCCGCGGTATCGAAGGTGAGCTCACCCTTATCGAGGAAGATCGGCGACCAGAGATTGAGCGCCTCGTCGGGATCAAAGCCCGCGGAGCTGAAGGTCTCGAGCCCCTCGCGATCGACATACAGCGCCCGACCGTCCGCCGACTGCGCCTGCGGCGGACTCAGCCAGCGGCTGGTCGACCCACGAGCACTGACGTCACCCGAGACACCCCAAACCGCTGCCGAGCTGATTTTCAGGAAGGAATCGTCACCACTGGTACCGGTCGTAAAAGTAAAGAAGCTTTGCCCAAGGGCATTACGGGAAATGCCGACCTTGACGCCACTCACGCTGCGCCCCTGGTTATCCTGCAGCGCATTGATCCGCCGCTCGAGCTCCGCCCGGAACGAGTCAATCGTGTATTCGCTGCGGATCGGCATCTCAACGAGACCGGTCACGTTGTCGACGGTGACCACGAACTTGTTGTTCGTGTCGTCGACCGTGAACTTGCCCGCTACGTTCAAGCCGATGGGAGAGCCAGAAATCACCGCGGGCTTCGACGCAATCCCTCGCATGGGGGTTCGGGACGTCTCGATGTTGATCGGCGTCTCGTCGCCGGCAGGAAATCCGAACAGGTCCTTGACCAGCTGGCTGCCCTGGGAGATCGTGATGCTCGACGTGTCGCCGGTGGACCCGGAGGCCACCGTAAACCGGCTGTTGGTATCGTCAAAACTGAATTTGATCCCGTAACGTTGCTCGCGATCCGGGTAGATAGCCGCGCCGTTGGGTGGCATGTCGGCCCCATAGAGCCCCGTATCGAGGGCAACCGCAGTCGGGTTGGCGGACAAACCGAAGAGCTCGTTGGTCGCATTGGTTGCCGAGGCGAGATAGACGACCTCTTCATCTCGAGCCTTGAAGCTGAAGCTGCGGTTGACGTAGTCGTATTTCACTTCGAGCGAATCGAGGCGGTCGACGTTGGCCAGCTTGGCCGCACGAAGGGTCGGATCGGTCTCGGCCTCGGCCTCCTGTTGGCGGACGGTGACTTCCCGCTTGATCGCCGAGCGCATCTGGTCCACGGCCTGCTCGACGGTCAACTTGTTGAATGAACCGCCCGATGGCGGGTCGATTGTCACCGTGATGTAGTCAGCCGGAGCCACCACATCGGCCGAGCCAGCCGTTCCAACAGCCACCTTGAACAGGCCCGCTCGGGAGGCCTGCCCTGACACGTTGCCTGCCAAGGCGCTGAAATCGAAATAGCGCTCGTCACCAAACGACTTGTTGACCTGGTTGGTAATGGCCCGCGCGATCTCCAGACCGGTGATCGGGGTGTTCATCTTGTCCGCGGACAGCATCAACGAGGTCAAATCAACCTTGCGCTCGGCGCCGTCGATCTTGAGCGTGAGCTTCAGGCCCCCGAGCGACTCGGCAAGTACCGTCTCTCCGGTCGTGACGATCAGATCCGAATACTCAGGGTCCTTGGTGACCGTCAAGGCCCCTGCGGCCGTCGCGGAAACCTCTGGGCCGGGACTGGCCTGCAGCAATAGATCGGGCCCCTGACGCAGCGACACCTGGTTAAAGGTGCGCCCCACGGTCACCGCCTTGTCCGCCGGGTAGGAAACCGACAAGGTGTAGCTGGTGGCGTCGAAATTGGCGCCCAGGTCCGGGTCGGCCTCGGCCTTGCCGGCCAGGTCAGACAAGACATCGTCCCAGGAGTCACCACTCGCAGCCGTGTAAGTGAACGATTTGCTGCCAATGTTGAGGGAATAGTCCTCGCCCACCACCGGCGCATCACCCCGCACGAGCGAACTCACGTCGATCGAGCGGGCGTTGAATTTCTTGGCGATGGCCGTGGCGACATCGCCCCAGTCATCCCCTGCGACTGCCATATGGGACTCCGTAATCTTGCCGCCGTCCAGCGTGAACTTGTAGGTACTGCCAGGAACGGGGGTCGCCGATCCGCCCGATGCGGCGAGGTCGACGCTGGGCATTGGAATCGTCAGGTTTTCCGCTTTGAGGCCGGTCTTCCAGTCATTCACCAGAGTGGATCGAAGCGGCGCGCCATTTGCCGTCGCGGGCGTCGAGCGTTCCGGGTTCTTCAAGTCATCCATGTTGTAGAGCTTGGAGACACCCCGCGAAATATCCTGCGGCGGGATCTGGCTCTCGCTACGGATCTCGCCATACTTATTGACGAAGACCCGCTCGCCCTTGTTGTCGGTGGCCTGGATCAGATATTCACCGAGCTTGTTCTGCCCAATGTAAACGTGCGTTTGCCACTTGTTGCTGGGGTCCTCGGGCGACGCCACTTGGGTCTTCACGTAGTAGACGGTCGCGAGATAGCTGTTGCCGCCCGAATCAAAGACCGTCACCGCCGTCGTGAGGTTGTAGCTGGTCGGGTCGTTGGGATCGAAAGCCTTGGTGATTCGCGGGCTGTCGGCCGGCAGGTTGAGGCTCAGGTCAACCTCGGTCGTCTCGCGAGCCTCGCCCATCGTGGCGCGAGGAATGTAGAGCTTTCGAAGATTCTCGAGGTCAGCCTTGCCGCTCGAATCGACCGTCGCAGCCATCAGGGCCTGACCGGCGCTGTTGACGACCGCAAAGGTGTCGTCAAGGACGAAGGTCCCGTTCCTCGTGTAGATGTCCTGCAGGCCGTCCGCTGATTTGAGCGGGAAGAAGCCGTCGCCCGTGATGGCGACGTCCAGCGAGTTGGCCGAGAACTGCACGTTGCCCTGGCTGAACTCTTGCGTCACAGCCTTGAGCGCCACCCCCTGACCGATCACCGAGGAGGCCTTCTGCAGAGGCGATGTGGCAAAGATGTCACCAAAGTCGGCGCGTGAGCGTTTGAAGCCGGTGGTGCCGACGTTGGCAATGTTGTTGCTGGTGACGCTCAACTGGGCAGTGGCCGCGTTAAGTCCGGTCAGTGAGGTATAAAAAGACATGAGCCTGGCTCCTGGGGAATGGGGGCGTAGTGGTTCGCGATGCTTGCCGGCGGTCAGGCGTCGATGCGCTTGACCTGGGAAAGGGGCACCGAGCCCCCGCCATCGACCTCAAGTACGAGGTCATTGGTCTTGGAATCAAAGGAGACACCACGCACGGTTGATGGCGTGGTGATCGGAACCTGGGTGACCGTACCCAGGCTGCTGACTGTTGCGATGACCTTGTAACGGCCCTCCGGCATGCGTTCGCCGTTGACGCTGTAGCCGTCCCAGGTCACCTTGACATCACCGGGGCTCTGGCGACCGAGTTCCTGGGTAAAGACCTTGCGCCCAAGCTGATCAAAGACCTCGAGCTGGACCTTGTCAGCACCGTTCGGCACGCCGATGGTCCCGGAGATGTTGGCGCCATCGACCAACTCGGCGGTCCCGTTGGGCACCGCGACCTTGCGACCGATCATGGAACTGCCCAGGAGCAGACGTTCGGACGACTTTCCAGCCGCCATGGACTGCAGGGACTCGGACATCTTGGTCGTCGCCTCCAATTGCGAGAACTGCGCGAGCTGTGCGACGAAGGCTTCGTTCTTGACCGGATCGAGCGGGTTCTGGTTCTGCAACTGGGCGGTAAACAGCGTGAGAAAGGCTTGCTGGCCCATCTCCTCGCGCTGCGCGGGATTCTGTGCCTCTTTCTTGACGTCGGCATAGCGGGGCAAGGTCGCATGAAAGCTGCCGGCGCCGGTCACAGGGGATGCCATGTCGTTGTCTCCGTCAGGCCTTCATCACTTCGATCGTGCGCATCATCAGATCGCGGGCGGTATTCACCACCTCGACGTTGTTCTGGTAGGAGCGAGCGGCCGCCATCATTTCGACCATCTCGGTCACCTCACTCACGTTGGAGCCATACACATAGCCTTCCTTGTCCGCGAGCGGGTTACCCGGCATGTACACACGTCGTAGCGGTGTCGGATCGTCGACGATCCGGTCAACCTTCACCCCGCCTACGTGCTGCGCTCCGGCATGCGTGGACTCCTTGTCGACCAGTGCCTTGAAAACCAGGCGCTTGGCCCGGAAGGCCTCCTGCTCGGTACCCGCCGACGTCCCCGCGTTGGCGAGGTTTGATGCCGTGGCATTCATCCGGATGAGCTGCGCGTTAAGCGCCGTCCCCGCAATGCCGAAGATGTTCTCGATCATGGCTTACTCCCCTCGAAGCGCCTTGCGGATACCACTCACGCGGTTCTCCAGAAAGGCGAGCGTTGCCTGGTAATCACCACCCGCCTTGCCGAAGCGCGCCTGCTCGACCGTGAGTTCAACGGTGTTGCCATCCGCCGATGCGTTGAGCGGCGTCCGGTAAAACACCCCGTCCGCGTTGGGGAGGGCGCCGAGTTTGAAGTGACTGGCATGCGTGGACTGCATCGGCGCCGACTGCTGGGCATCCAGCACCTTGGCGAAATCAAGGTCTTTGGCCTTGAAGTGCGGCGTGTCGGCGTTGGC
>CAZAVT010000080.1:0-2857 GCA_964488395.1 uncultured Burkholderiaceae bacterium
AGCCGACGTTCATCATCGACTATCCGGTTGAGGTCTCGCCACTGTCGCGGGTATCGGATCAGCGCGCCGATGTGGCCGAGCGCTTCGAGCTGTTCATCGCTGGCCGAGAAATCGCCAACGGTTTCTCCGAACTCAACGATCCCGAAGAGCAGGCGGCACGCTTCCACCTGCAAGTCCAGGCCAAGGATGCAGGCGACGAGGAAGCCATGTATTTCGATGCCGACTACATCCGCGCGCTCGAGTACGGGATGCCTCCCACGGGCGGCTGCGGTATCGGCATCGATCGGCTCGTCATGCTGCTGACCGACAGCCCGAACATCCGCGATGTCGTTCTCTTTCCAGCCTTGCGCCGAGAAGACTGATGACACGGCCAAGCAGCCAACAGGGCAGCCCGCGGTGACGAGGGCCCGATGACCCAGCCGATCGCGAGACGCCAGCCTCAGCTCGCTTGGGCGATCGGCGCGCTCGGTGTCACGCAAATCATCGGCTGGGGCACGACCTTCTACCTGCCTGCGATCGTGGCACAACCGATCGCCGAGGATCTTGGCCTGTCGAGCACCACCTACCTGCTCGCTTTCTCCTGGTGTCTGCTGATTGCGGGTGTGTTGTCTCGACGCTTGGGACGATTGATCGACCGGGTCGGTGCAGCGCCGATCCTGGCAACCGGTTCACTGGTGACCGCACTGGCGCTGGCGCTGCATGCCACGATCGACGGCGCGATCGGACTGTGGCTCGCCTGGACCGTCATCGGCGTTACCCTCAGAGTGGTCCTCTACGACGGCGCGTTCGCTGCGCTGACCGCTCTCTCACCGGAACAGTCACGCCGTTCGATCTCGCTGCTCACCCTGATGGGGGGACTCGCCTCGACCGCGTTCTGGCCGCTCGGCGCATGGTTGCTTGAATGGACTGACTGGCGCACGACCCTGCTGATCTACGCAGCGCTCAACGGGCTGGTCTGCGCCCCGCTCCACGCCTGGTTCGCAGGACGAATGCCCAACAGGTCTCGGCCATCGCCAGCTCCAGTGGCGAACTCGGAATCGTGCGCATCGCGTGCGCCCGCAGAGGATTCTCCTGCAGACGACGCAGCGCTTCGTTTCCGCGAACAGGCGATCAAGCTCTTCGGCACGGCTCTGGCGCTGCACGCCTGGGTCTCCTACGCGCTTTCGACCCACCTGCCCTCGATGCTCGAAGGTCTGGGCCTCGCGCCCGCTGCGGCGATCGTGATTGCCTCGTTGATGGGCCCAGCCCAGGTGCTGGCGCGGATCGTCGAACTGCGGCTCCAGAGTTCGCTGCCTGCCCTCTCGCTCACCGTGCCAATCTTCGCGCTGATGCCGATCGCGTTTGCCGGATTCATGCTGTTGCCGGTCGTTCCCTCTGCAGGCGCGGTGGTCGCTGCGACACTTGTCATGCTCGCTTGGGGCGCCTGCAATGGCCTCATGACGATCATCCGAGGCTCTCTGCCAGTGGCGCTCTTCGGACCGAAAGGCTACGGCGAAGTCCTGGGCCGGTTGGCAGCACCAACGCTTTTCCTCGGCGCCATCGCTCCCGTGCTGTTCGGGCTGATCATCGAACGCTTCGGCGAAGTCGCAGCAACGGCGACCCTCTGGGTGGTCGGCACCATCGCGACCTGGATGTCGGCGCGGCTGGTACGGCTCGCGCGCTGTCAGTCGAGCTCGTCGATCCAGGCCTGTTGAATCGCCTCGAGCACCTTCTCGCCCGATCGTGCCGGGTCGTCATCGAAGTCAGGCAATTCGATGACCCAACGCCGGAGTTCGGTGAATCTCACGTGCCGCGGGTCGATGTCTGGGTGGGCTTCGACAAGCTCGATTGCGATGGCCTGAACATCCGTCCATTTCATGGCGTTTGCTCCGCAGGATGGATCATTCCCGAGCAAGATTGATCGTGTATTTCGGGATTTCGACGGTGAGACCCTGACCCGCCACTCGAACCTGGCACGACAGTCGCGACTGGGCCGAGAGCCCCCAGGCCTTGTCCAGCATGTCGTCCTCGTCTTCGGTGGCCGGTTCGAGCGACGCAAGACCCTCGCGGATGATCACGTGGCAGGTTGTGCAGGCACAGGACATTTCGCAGGCATGTTCGATATCAATGCCGTGGGCGAGCAGTTCGGCGCACAGGCCCGCTCCGACCGGAGCCTCGAAGGTCGCGCCCTGAGGACAAAGAGCCTCATGAGGCAGCACGCGGATGATCGGCATGACAGCCTCCCGGGGTTCAGTGATCGAGCTCATCGACCCGACGGCCGGCGAGCGCGCGGCTGACCGCCTGATCCATCCGACGCGCGGCAAAGGTCTCAGTGCCAAGTGCCAGGCCTTCGACAGCCTGGCGAATCACATCGGGATCCTGCCCGGAAGCAGCCTGGGCCGCTTTCGCCATCAGGGTCTCGATGGCTTGGCGCTCCTGCTCACCAAGGAGCGCCGCGTCCTGGGTCAGCGCGGCCTGGGTCGCCTCGATGAGACGGCGAGCCTCGACCTGCTGCTCACGTAGGGCGCGCAGTACGCGATCCTCGCCCGCGGCGGCAAAGGCTGATTGCAGCATGTCCGCAATCTCGTCGTCGCTCAAACCGTACGAGGGCCGGACGGCGATCGATGCGGCGACCCCGCTCGATTGCTCGCTCGCGGTCACCGACAGCAAGCCGTCCGCGTCCACCTGAAAGCTGACGCGGATCCGTGCAGCTCCCGCACTCATGGGTGGAATCCCTCGCAGCTCGAATCGGGCGAGGGACCGACAGTCGCTCACCAGTTCGCGCTCGCCCTGCACGACATGGACCGCGAGCGCAGTCTGCCCATCACGAAAGGTGGTGAACTCCTGAGCCCGCGCCACCGGGATGGTTGAATTGCGA
>CAZAVT010000080.1:2927-10201 GCA_964488395.1 uncultured Burkholderiaceae bacterium
GTTACCTGCGAGCAGGTTGGCCTGCATCGCCGCACCGACCGCCACGACCCGGTCTGGATCGATATCAGCGAGCGGCTCGCGTCCGAAGAAATCGGCAACAGCTCGTCGCACCGCCGGCATGCGGGTTGCACCGCCGACGAGGACAATCGCCTGCGCCGCGCCCGAGTCGAGGCGAGCATCGCGCAGCACCCGCCGCAGCACGGTCAAGGTGCGCTTGACAAGATCGGCGGTCATCGCCTCGAATCGATCGACCGATAAGGGCAATCGCACCAGGGATGAGCCGGAAAGCCGCACAGCAAACGTGGTGAGTGACTGGGACGAGAGCGCCTCCTTGGCGCGTCGAGCCTCGACCATCATCGCGCGCAGATCCCCGGGAGAGATCGCACCGCTCGCGAGCGCATCCTGAGCGGGCCGATCGGACGAACCGGTCGCGAGCCCGGTCTCGCGAAGCGCCCACTCGACGATGCGCTGATCGAAATCATCGCCCCCGAGCGCTGAGTCACCACCGGTCGCGATCACCTCGAAAACGCCCCGCGCGAGCCGCAGGACTGACACATCGAACGTCCCCCCGCCCAGGTCGAACACGACGACATCGCCTTCGGCCGCACTGTCCAGGCCGTAAGCGATCGCTGCGGCTGTCGGTTCATTGAGCAGCCGAAGGACCTCGAGACCCGCCAGTCGGGCTGCGTCCTTGGTCGCCTGGCGCTGCGCATCGTCGAAGTAGGCAGGTACCGTGATCACGGCGCCGTAGAGTTCGCCACCGAGCGACTGCTCGGCTCTGGCACGCAGCACCTTGAGGATCTCGGCGGACACCTCGACCGGCGACTTGTCCCCCGCACAGGTCCGCAGCCTGACCATGCCGGGCGCATCGACCAGCTGATACGGCGTTTGATGACGCCGAGCGTCTTCCAGTCCCCGCCCCATGAAACGCTTGACCGATACGATCGTGTTGACGGGATCAGCGACCGCGCGTGCCGCGGCATCGTAGCCGACCGTGACTCGTCCGTCGGGAGCGTACGCAACAACCGACGGCAGCAAGGCATGCTGGCGCTCGTCTTCGAGGACTTCGGGAACGCTCGACCGGACCGAAGCCACCAGGGAGTTGGTCGTTCCGAGGTCGATGCCCACTGCCAGCCGTCGCTCGTGAGGCTCAGGCGACATGCCGGGTTCGGAAATCTGCAGGAGGGCCATGGCCGTGGTTCCGGAAAGGGGCTCAGTCGCGGGAGTCGGCCACCGCGTCGATGGTCTCGAGAAAGCGATTGATGAACATCAGTTGTCGCACCGAGGAGGCGGCTTCTTGATAACGCTGTTCGATGTCAATGAGTCGGGCGAGATCGACGAGGAGTCTGTCGCGCAGCGCCAGGACTTCCGCGCTGAGCGACTCGAGCGAAGCATCGGCCTGAGGATCGGCCCCGATCTCCTCAAGACGCTCGCGCCACGTCATCTGCTGGAGGAGAAACGTCGGTTCGAAACCGCTGCGCGAGGTCTCGTCAACCGCAACGCCATGCAGGCGCAGCAGGTAGACGGCTCGCTGCACCGGATCACGCAGACAACGCCAGGCTTCGTTGGCAAGGGTCGCGGCCTGCATCGCCAGACGCCGTTCAGCGGGCGGGTGATGCACGAATCGATCCGGGTGCACGGTCGCCTGCAGATCACGATAGGCCCGCTCGAGTTGCGCGCCATCGATCCGGAAGGCCTCTGGCAGCGCCATCAACTCGAAGTGGTTCCTCTGTAGCAACTGCATCGGCAAGGGGCTGAAAGAAAAGTCGGAGCGCAAGGCTCCGACCGACGGGACGAGGGCCGCGACGCCCGAGGGCGCGCTGGTGGACTCAGACCTGGAAGGACTCTCCGCAACCGCACTCGGCCTTGACGTTGGGGTTGTTGAACTTGAAACCTTCGTTGAGGCCCTCGCGGACGAAGTCAAGCTCAGTTCCGTCGAGGTATGCCAGGCTTTTGGGATCGACGAAGACTGAGACCCCGTGGCTGTCGAAGCACAGATCCTCGGGCTGGGCCTGGTCGGCGTATTCGAGCTTGTAGGCGAGCCCCGAGCATCCCGTGGTCCGGACCCCGAGCCGCACCCCGACACCCTTGCCTCGACGCGCGATGTAGCGCGTCACATGCCGGGCTGCAGCCTCTGTCAGTGTGACCGCCATCGTGTCTCTCACTCAGGCGGCGCGCTGCGCGGGCGCTGCTGCGTGGGCAGGCTCTTCAGCCGAACTCGCCGCGTGCTTGGCCCGGTAATCAGATACCGCCGCCTTGATCGCATCCTCGGCCAGGATCGAACAATGGATCTTGACCGGCGGAAGCGCAAGTTCCTCGGCGATCTGGTTGTTGCGGATCGACATGGCCTCATCAAGCGTCCGCCCCTTGACCCACTCGGTAACCAGCGACGACGACGCGATGGCCGACCCGCAACCGTAGGTCTTGAACCGTGCGTCCTCGATGACGCCCTGGTCGTTGACCCGGATCTGCAGTTTCATCACGTCGCCGCACGCGGGCGCTCCCACCATCCCGGTGCCAACGCTCGGGTCGTCTTTGTCCAGCGACCCGACGTTGCGCGGGTTTTCGTAATGGTCAATGACTTTTTCACTGTATGCCATGGCCCTCTCCCTGATGCATCATGCCAGAAACCTGCGCTTGCGGATCGGCCCTGTGACTCAGTGGGCCGCCCACTGAACCTGATTGAGGTCGACCCCCTCCTGCACCATCTCCCAAAGAGGAGACATCTCCCGAAGCTTGCCCACCCGGGTCTGAATCAGGCGGGTCGCAAAATCGATCTGCGCCTCGTCAGTGAATCGGCCGATGGAGAAGCGAATCGACGAATGCGCGAGCTCATCACTCAGCCCCAAGGCCCGCAGGACATAGGACGGCTCGAGACTCGCGGAGGTACAGGCTGAACCGCTCGACACCGCGATGTCCTTGATCGCCATGATCAGGGACTCGCCCTCGACGTAGTTGAAGCTCGCGTTGAGGTTGTGCGGGACGCGCCGCTCGAGATGACCATTGATATGCACCTCGGGAATTGCAGCGATCCCAGCCATCAGTCGATCGCGCAGCGCGCGAATGCGGACGTTTTCGGTGTGCATCTCCGCTTTGGCGATGCGAAACGCCTCGCCCATCCCGACGATCTGATGAGTTGGCAAGGTACCCGAACGAAATCCGCGCTCATGCCCCCCACCATGGATCTGCGCCTCAATCCTCACCCGTGGCTTGCGTCGGATGAACAGCGCACCCACACCCTTGGGGCCATAGGTCTTGTGCGCCGAGAAAGACATGAGATCGACTTTCAGGTTGGCGAGATCGATGTCGATCTTGCCAGTCGCCTGGGCCGAATCCACATGGAAGACAATCCCGCGCTCTCGGCAAATCTCACCGATCGCGCCGATGTCCTGGACGACACCGATTTCGTTATTGACTGACATCACCGACACCACGATGGTGTCAGGTCGCAGGCAAGCCCGAAAGGCATCGAGGTCGATCAACCCGTCCGGCTGTACATCAAGGTAGGTCACCTCAAAGCCCGCGCGCTCGAGCTCGCGCATGGTGTCCAGAGTGGCCTTGTGCTCGGTTTTGACGGTAACGAGATGGCGCCCGCGCTCCCGGTTGAACTGCGCCGCGCCCTTGATCGCCAGGTTGATCGACTCCGTCGCGCCAGAGGTCCAGACAATCTCGCGAGGATCGCAGCCGACGAGCCCCGCCACCTGCTCGCGCGCCTCCTCGACTGCTTGCTCGGAGGTCCAGCCGTAGGCATGGCTGCGCGAGGCGGGGTTGCCGAAATTCTCGTAGAGGAAGGGCACCATCTTGTCCACCACGCGCGGGTCAACCGGCGTGGTGGCCGAGTAGTCGAGATAGATCGGCAATCGCATGGCGGGGCAGAGCCTCTAGGTCAGTAGGTCGTCAGGCGGCCGTTGTCGAAGCGGATTGGCTGCAGCGTCGAGGTCGGGAACTCGAGTGCTGCACGGTGCTCTTTGAGGACCGAAATCTCGCGCGGACGGGTCCGGCCTTCGCGACCACGCTGCTGCTCGACGAGGTCGGACAGCTTGACCGAGCTCAGGTACTCGATCATCCGGGAAGTGAGGTTCGACCACAGCTCGTGCGTCATGCAAGGGCCGTCGTCAGCGCAGTTTTCCTTGCCACCACATTGCGTCGCGTCCAGCGGCTCATCGACGGCAAAGATGATGTCAGCAACGGTAACGTCCTTCATCGAGCGGGCAAGCGTGTAACCGCCGCCTGGGCCACGGGTGCTCTCGACGAGCTCGTGTCGCCGCAACTTACCGAACAACTGCTCGAGATAGGACAAGGAGATCTTCTGTCGTTGGCTGATGCCTGCCAAGGTCACAGGACCCTGGTGCTGCCGCATCGCCAGATCAATCATCGCGGTTACAGCGAACCGCCCTTTGGTGGTCAGTCGCATGATGACTCCGGTTGGGGGAGAGGCCAATAGTTGACTGATAGACTCGACTATACAGGAATCCGAGCAAATTAGTCGAGATATCCGTCACCGCAAGAGGGTTTTGTCCAGGACATCCCCTCTTCATCCGCATTGTAGGCTAGACAAACCGATTTGTGAATAGCTGGTTTGCAAGATGACTAGCCGGTCACTATCTCGGGGCAGCTTCGTCGGGATAGCGGACATTGCCGCCCGCCGACCGACAAAAAAAGACCCTCGGGGGTTGACCGAGGGTCTTGGTGCCCACTGGCTTCGCCCGGCGAGCGAAGCCCCAAACTCAAGGGTCTGACCAGTCAGGCCGCGGCGACCTGGGTCGCCCGACGCTTGGCGACTTCGAGCAGTCCACTGCAGGCGTCCTCGATGTAATCAAGCGCCTGCTCAAAACCCTGCTGCGGCCCATGGTACGGGTCGGGCACGGTCGCAGTCTCATGCTCGGTTGCAAAGCGCATGAGCAGCTGCAGTTTGTGGTGGACTCGCTTGGGCGCCGACTGCTGGAGCAGCGAGAGGTTGTCCCAGTCCATCGCGAGGATCAGGTCGAACTCCTCGAAGTCAAGCTCCGTGACCTTGCGGGCCCGGACCTCGGCCATCGTGTACCCGCGCTTCTGCAGGGCCTGCTGGGCCCGCTTGTCGGGGGCCTCGCCTTCGTGAAAGGCGTGCGTCCCGGCCGACGACACCTTGACGATGTCGTCGAGCCCAGCTGTGCGGATCATGTGACGAAACACGCCTTCGGCCATCGGCGACCGGCAGACGTTACCCATACAGACGAAGAGGATCTTGGTGCTCATAGCGAGGGAGGTGGGCTCTCTTTTTGCCATTTTCAATACCTGTTGGAAAAAATAACGATCGTTACCTCAAGCCGCGCGCCCGGAGACGAGCGGGTCGGAGCGACCCGTACCACCGGAGCCAAAGACGCGCTCCTTGAGGCGGGCCAGGCGGTCGCGTGCCTGGGCGGCCTGTTCAAACTCGAGATTGCGAGCGTGCTCAAGCATCTGCTTCTCGAGGAGCTTGATCTCGCGTGACAACGCCTTCTCAGACAGCGACAAGACCTCGGCGCCCGAGCCCGTCGAGGTTTCGGCGACCGATCCACGCCCGCCACGACCCGTCGAGCTGTCGTAGACACCATCGATCAATTCGCGCACCTGCTTGACGATGCTGCGCGGCGCGATCCCATGGGCCGCGTTGAACTCGACCTGACGCGCCCTGCGCCGCTCGGTCTCCGAGATGGCGCGCCGCATCGATTCGGTCACCACGTCGGCGTAGAGGATCGCCGTACCCCGGAGGTTTCGAGCGGCTCTGCCGATGGTCTGGATCAGGCTGCGTTCAGAGCGCAAAAACCCTTCCTTGTCAGCATCGAGGATCGCGACCAGCGACACTTCGGGCAGATCGAGGCCCTCGCGTAACAAGTTGATGCCGACCAGCACGTCGAAGGCGCCCAGACGCAAATCGCGAAGGATCTCGACGCGCTCGACCGTATCGATGTCCGAGTGAAGATAGCGCACCTTGACGCCCTGCTCGCCGAGGTAATCGGTGAGGTCTTCGGACATCCGCTTGGTAAGGGTGGTCACCAGCACCCGGTCTCCCCCCGCGACCCGGTCGCGGATCTCGCCGAGCAGATCGTCCACCTGGTTGCGGGCGGGTCGCACGATCAGAATCGGATCGACCAGGCCGGTGGGACGAACCAGCTGCTCGACCACCTGTCCGGAGCGCTGCTTCTCGTACTCAGCAGGAGTCGCTGACACCAGAACGCACTGTCGAAGGCGGGACTCGAACTCCTCGAAACGCAGCGGCCGATTGTCCAGCGCCGACGGCAAGCGAAAGCCGTAGTCGACCAAGGTCTCCTTGCGGGAGCGATCGCCGCGATACATGCCGCCGAGCTGGCCGATCGTCACATGGCTCTCGTCGATGATCATCAGGGCATCGGCGGGCAGGTAATCGATCAGGGTCGGCGGCGGTTCGCCGGGCAAGGAACCCGAAAAGTGGCGGGAGTAGTTCTCGATGCCCTTGCAGAAGCCAAGCTCCTGAAGCATCTCGAGATCAAAACGGGTCCGCTGCTCGAGTCGCTGAGCCTCTAGAAGCTTGCCCTGCGACAGGAAAAACTCCAGCCGGCCAGCGAGCTCCTCTTTGATGGTCTCGATCGCCCGCAGCACAGTCGCCCGCGGGGTGACGTAGTGGGACGACGCGTAGACGACAAAGCGCGGCAGCTGCTGGCGGACCCGACCCGTGAGCGGATCAAACAGCTGCAGCGATTCGATCTCATCATCGAAGAGCTCGATCCGCAGCGCGAGCTCGGCATGTTCGGCCGGGAACACATCGATGGTGTCGCCCCGTACCCGAAAGGTGCCCCTGCTGAAGTCTGCCTCGTTACGCTTGTACTGCATCGCGACCAGGCGCTGCAATAAGTCGCGCTGACCGATCCGATCGCGTGGCCGCAGCACCAGCCGCATGTCGTGGTAGTCGGAAGGGTTGCCAATGCCGTAGATGCACGACACCGTGGCGACGATGATGGTGTCGCGCCGCTCGAGCAACGACTTGGTCGCCGACAGCCGCATCTGCTCGATGTGGTCATTGATCGACGAATCCTTCTCGATGAACAGATCGCGCTGCGGGACGTAGGCCTCCGGCTGGTAGTAGTCGTAATAGGAGACGAAGTACTCGATCGCGTTCTCGGGGAAAAACTCCCGCATCTCCGCATATAGCTGCGCGGCGAGCGTCTTGTTCGGCGCCAGGACCAGCGCCGGCCGGCCGAGCTCGGCGATCATGTTCGCAATCGTGTAGGTCTTGCCCGAGCCGGTCACGCCGAGCAGGGTCTGGAAGCTGAGACCGT
>CAZAVT010000080.1:10211-12046 GCA_964488395.1 uncultured Burkholderiaceae bacterium
CCTCAATGAGCTGGTCGATGGCACGCGGCTGATCGCCTGCCGGCGGATAGGGCCGGTGCAGGCGAAACGGGCTACCCGGAAATTCGAGCAGCGGTGCCGCGATGGAAGCGATCTCGTTCATCATTGACCGAAGGGCCTGGACTCGCGTGTTAGACTTCAAGAGGTTTTCGAGAGAGCTCGCACGAACGACTCGCGCCACTCAACCGCAGATCCAAATGCTTTGGCAACGACGACTTGGGCTTAGGCAATTGCTCGGGCCAAGCACCCAGACTGGACCTGTTTGCTGCGTCGCACCAAGATCGTCGACGAAGCATTGGTCAAGCCCACAGGCAACGACCAACTTGATCCGAGCGATGCATTTGCTCGTCGTCAAAGCAATTCAAAATTATCGCCCTACCCCCCGAAAAAAGCTAGCATCGTGCACAAATTCTGTGCATTCCAGTAGGGCTTTGAACTATTTTCTTCATTCCAATCAAGGACTTGTGATTTGATCATGGCTGCGTCCACTTTTGCATCAGTCGAGTTGGCTCCTCGGGATCCCATCCTTGGCCTGACCGAGGCCTTCAATACCGACACCCGCCCTGCCAAGGTCAATCTCGGCGTCGGCGTCTATACCGACGAGCAGGGCAAAGTACCCCTTCTCGATGCAGTGCGTGAAGCCGAAAAACGGCGCCTGGAGGCGCAGGCCGCGCGCTCTTACCTGCCCATCGAAGGCCTCGCAGGCTACATCCAGGCGGTTCAGCATTTGCTCTTCACCCCCGACTCGTCCCTGCTCAAGGACGGCCGCGTCGCGACCTTCGAGGCGCTCGGCGGCACCGGTGGACTTCGCATTGGTGCCGAATTCCTGCGCCGTATGAATCCATCGGCCGAGGTCTGGATCAGTGACCCCAGTTGGGAAAACCACCGTGCGCTCTTCGAAGCAGCCGGCTTCAAGGTCCACACCTACCCCTACTACAACGCCGCCGACCACGGCGTGGATTTCGCGGGCATGAAGGCCGCGCTCGGACAGGCGCCTGCAGGATCAATCGTCGTCTTGCATGCCTGCTGCCACAACCCGACCGGCGTCGACATGAGTGAGGCGCAGTGGCGCGAAGTGGTCGAGCTGGTTCGCACGCGAGGCCTGGTCACCTTTCTAGACATGGCCTATCAGGGGTTCGGCGACGGCATCGCGGAGGATGCGATGGCGCTCAACTTGTTCGCGCAATCGGGACTCAGTTTCCTGGTCTCCAGCTCGTTCTCGAAGTCGTTCTCTCTCTACGGCGAGCGAGTCGGCGCCCTCACGGTCGTGACCACCGACCGTGACGAGACCGCGCGAGTGATCAGTCAGGTGAAACGGGTGATCCGCGCTGCTTACTCCAGCCCCCCCACCCACGGCGCCTTCGTGGTGGCGACCGTCCTGTCCACCCCGGACCTGCGAGCGATGTGGGAGCGAGAGCTTGCCGGCATGCGTAGCCGCATCCAGGCGATGCGTGCCGGCCTCGTGGAGCGCCTGAAAGCTCGTGGCGTGACCCGCGATTTCAGCTTCGTGGTCCGGCAGCGCGGGATGTTCTCCTACTCGGGTCTGAGCAGCCAGCAGGTCGACCGGCTGCGCGAGGGCTATGGCATCTACGCGCTCAGCACTGGTCGAATCTGCATCGCAGCCGTCAACAATCGCAACATCGATTACGTCGCGGACTCGATCGCAGCCGTCCTCAAGGGTTGACGCGTCGGCCCCGATCGAGTCGGGATCCGAGCGCCTCTCGGCTGGACTCGGCTCGACGGAGTCGGCTATACTTTCGGGCTGTTCCCCGATAGCTCAGTCGGTAGAGCGCCGGACTGTTAATCCGTAGGTCCCT
>CAZAVT010000081.1:0-4147 GCA_964488395.1 uncultured Burkholderiaceae bacterium
CGCGGATCAGCTCGCCCCATTTTTCATACTCGCTGCGCATGATGGACTGCATTTCGACAGGCGTCGTCGGTCGCACCTTGTAGCCCATGCCCTCCAGTCGCTCGCGAACATCAGGGAGGTTCACGATCGCGCGCTGCTCGTCCGAAAGTCGCTGAATGATCGCTGGCGCGGTCCCAGCTGGCGCCATCAATCCGAACCAAACCTGCGCGGTATAGCCAGGCAAGGATTCGGCGATCGCGGGGACGTCGCGGAACTGCGGGGCGCGCTCGAGATCAGCGATCGCGAGAATGCGAACCTTGCCCCCGGTCGCAAAGGGCAAGGTCGAACTCAGAGCACTGAAGGCCACCTGCACAGCCCCCGAGACGAGATCGCTCATCATCGGAGTCGCGCCTTTGTAGGGCACATGGACCATCTGCAGACCGGTGCGCTTGAGCAAGGCCTCGAAATTGAGGTGATGAGCCGTACCCGAGCCCGGTGTGCCGTAGGCCAGCTGACCAGGATTGGCCTTGGCGTGAGCGATCAATTCGCCCAGGGTTGTCGCTGGTACACCATTGGCTGTCACGAGCATCATCGGCATGAAAACGCCAATTCCGACGGGCGCAAAGTCCTTGTTGACATCAAACGGCAGCGACTTGGAAAGGTAGGGCACGATCGCGAGCGAGTCCTGCGCCAGCAACAGTGTGTAACCGTCAGCCGGCGCCTTCGCAACCAGATCGGCACCGATATTGCCCGCCGCTCCAGGACGGTTTTCGACGACGAAGGGCTGTCCGAGACGCTCCTGCATTTTTTGCGCGATGACCCGTGCGAAGGTATCCGTTCCCCCGCCGGGGCTGAATGGAACGATGACCCGGACCGAGCGCGTCGGATAGGTTTGAGCCTGCGCCACGGCAACGAACCCTGCGCAAGCCAGCACGAGAACTCCGAACCACTTCAATCGATCGAGCATCGGTCTACTCCTGGGCCTTGAGCGCCCGAATGCCCGAGCTGAGCGCATCCTGCATCAGGCCAGTGTCGTAGCTATAAGAGATCATGCGAAAGCCGCGCTGTTTCCAGTCCCTCGCCAGATCGAGCGTTGGTGCCATGCAGGCGGCAGTCTTGCCCAGTCGCCTGCAGGTCGCCGTCAGCCGGTCGATCGTTGTCTGGATCTCGGGTCGATCGAACTGGGCCGGGATGCCGAGTGACAGAGACAGATCGAACTGCCCCAGGTGCCCACCGTCGATTCCCTCGACCGCCAGGATGCTCTCAAGGTTCTCCGCTCCCCGACGGGTCTCGATCATCGCCAGCACGAAGGTCCGCTCATCGGCGCCGCGCATCTTCTGTGCGACATCACCGGCCGCATAATCGTCATGCGCACCGCCAAACATGGCGCCACGCTGGCCCCTCGGCGGATAACGGGTCCATCGCACCAACTCGGCTGCCTCCTCGGCCGACTCGACCATCTGGAACATCAGTCCCATCGCGCCAATGTCGAGGAGCGTCGCCACGACCGCATAGGATTTCTCCGGCGGGCGCACGATCGGAACCAGACCAATCCCGCGACAATAGGCAAACTGCTGCTTCATCTCGGCCATGGTGAACCCGCTGTGCTCCATGTCATAGAGCGCGAATTCAGCCCCCGCAGCCACCAGGGCCGCCGGCAGGCCTGGGCTATTAAACTCAAAAACCATCGTGCCGTAAGCCATGCCGCCAGCGGCGAGCTTCTGCTTGACGGGGTTGCTGCGCATCATGGCAAATCCTCCTGGGTAACCGGTGTATCGCTGGTTCAGACGGCGAGTGCCGTCAGACAGTCCTCGGCTGCTGGCTTGAGCGCACTGAAATCGCGGGCAGCCAGGTATTCGGGACGACGGAAAGCGGTGCCGCAGTTGTCGACGGTGCAGACGTTCAGATACAGAATCACGCGGCGCAATGGCGTGATGTTGACGGTCGATCCGTGCACGACCTGCATGTTCATAAAGACGACCGAACCGGCTGGACCGGTGATGTGCTCCAGACCATACCGGTCGATCAGCTGGGACATCCGCTCCATCGTGATGTCGTAGCGGTACTTCGCAGCGCGATCTCGGTCTTCAGCCTCCGTTTCCGTGCTCGCTTCGGAAACAACCCCTTCGACATGCGAGCCGGGCACCGCCATCAGGGGCGCGTTGTAATCACTCACGTCATTCAGGAAGATAGCGATCATGATCCCGTCAGGTCGAGGCACGCCATCGACGCGATGATAAGTGCCAAAATCCTGATGCCAGTTCACGATGGCTCCACCCGTCTGCTTCGCATTGACCCGCGATTGATGGACATACACGGACTTGCCGAGTAGTTGCTCGCAGATCGACACCAGCTTCGGGTGGCGCGCGAGCGTTGACAGGCGGGGGTCGAGCAGATGCATCCCATAGATGACGTGAGGCAGGCCATTCTTCTCGCGCATGACCTGCGGGCCATCCAGACCGATCACGCGATCGGTTGCCGCGTTGAGCACATCGACCTCTCGGCTGTTCAAGAGGGCAGGTAAGCAGATGTAGCCCTTGCGCTGGTATTCGTCGGCGAGCTTGGCGTCAATGATTTGTTGCACGGCGGTCTCCTTGAGTCAGGCCTGAACGGCCGGTCGGGAAAGCTCGGCTTGCCGGTGACAAGCCAACCAGTGTCCCGGTTGATATTCGACGAGCGCTGGCTCGACACTCCGGCAATGATCGACCGCGAGCGGGCAGCGGCTACTGAAGCGACAGCCAGTCGGAGGATTGGCCGGATCAGGAATCTCCCCAGGAAGCGTCGGGGTCGACTGGGCGAGCGCGGGGTCGGGCACTGGTATGGCATCGACCAGTGCTCGAGTGTAGGGGTGCAGCGGCAAAACATGCAGCTGCTCGGTCGGCACGATCTCCATCACCTTGCCAAGATACAGCACAACGATCCGCTCGCAACTATGCTCAACGACCGCGAGGTTGTGCGAAATGAACAGGAAAGCGATGCGCTGCTCGCGCCGGATATCCATCAGGAGGTTCACGACCTGAGCCTGGATCGAAACATCGAGCGCCGAGACCGGTTCGTCCAGGACTATGAAACGCGGACTGACCGAAATCGCCCGTGCGATGCCGATCCGCTGTCGCTGGCCGCCGCTGAACTGATGGGGAAACTTGTCCAGGTCCTGAGCATGCAGGCCCACGCGCTCGAGCGCTCGCACCGCGAGGCCCTCGAGTTCCTGGCGCGTGTGCCGTCGAAGATTGCGAAGCGGCTCGATGACGATTTCGCGCACGCGCTGGCGAGGGCTCAAGGCATCGTACGGATCCTGGAAAACCACTTGCGACTGGCCGCGTAGGGCCCTCAGTGCGCCACGCCCGGCAGGCAGGCGATGACCGTCAAAGACGATACTGCCGGAGGTCGGCTCAATCAGTCCCAGGACCAACTGCCCGAGGGTCGATTTGCCTGAACCGGACTCGCCCACCAGACCGACGGACTCACCCGGCCCAATCGCAAAACTGACGCCATCGACGGCGCGCAGCATCGCGGTAGCGCGCGACCAGCCGCGACCGCGCCTGACCCGAAAGTGCTTGCTGAGATCGCGCAGCTCGATCATGAATGATCCGTGCCGGCCGCAAGCGGGGCCGCCTGGGCTGTCAGCGGGCACCGGTGGAAGAAACCGCTCGGCAGCTGGATCGGTCGTGGCGTCTCACGACGGCACGATTCCTGTGCGTGGCCGCAGCGAGGCGCAAACGAGCAACCGGACGGCAGCGCCAGCAGATCGGGCGGCTGGCCCGGCATGGCCGCGAGGGTCATGCGACGCCGGCCGAACACCGGATTAGAGGCGAGAAGCCCGCGCGTATAAGGATGAGCGGGCTCGTCGAACAGCTCATCGGTTCTCCGGTATTCGACGATCCGGCCTGCATACATCACGGCCACTGTGTCGCAAAGCCGCGCGACCACCCCCAGATCGTGAGTGATCAGGATCACCGACATGTCATGCAGGCGCCGAACACTGCGGATCAGCTCAAGAATCTGCGCCTGGATCGTGACATCGAGCGCGGTCGTAGGCTCATCGGCGATCAGCAGGTCGGGTTCACCCATTAACGCCATCGCGATCGCCACCCGCTGCTTCATTCCCCCGCTCAGCTGAAACGGATAACTGCGGGCGACCCGCTCTGGATCCGGTAATTGAACCTCG
>CAZAVT010000081.1:4157-10980 GCA_964488395.1 uncultured Burkholderiaceae bacterium
CCGGATCGACGCCGATCCGGATGGAATCGCCAGGTCTCGAGCATCTGAGACCTCACCTGGAACACTGGGTTGAGCGCCGTGCTTGGGTTTTGGGTAACCATCGCAATCCGTGCCCCGCGCAGACGTCGCAAGCCTTCCGCGTCCAGCCCCATCAGATCGATTCCGTCAAATCGCACGGCCCCCTGGGCGAGCTCAAGCTGCGAGGGAGGAATGACCCGCACGATCGATTGCGCAAGCACGCTCTTGCCAGAGCCCGATTCACCGACGATACCCAGAATCTCTCCGCGCGCAACACGCAGGCTCACGTCGTCGACCGCACGCAGCACGCCTCTTGGCGTCCGGAAATGCGTCTTCAGCCCCTCGACCTGTAGCAGCGTGGTCGGGCCATTGTTATCGAGCCGCACAGAATCCCTGATCACAGCGACGCCTTCGGGACGGTACGAACGCGCAACCAGTTACCCGCGAAATTGACGCACAGGACCACCAAAAAGATCGCCAGACCCGGAAAGAGCGAGGTCCAGTAGGCAATGTTGATGTACTTGCGGCCATCGGCCAGCATGCCACCCCAGGACGGCGTGGGCGGCTGCACGCCGAGGCCCAGGAAACTGAGACCCGATTCGAAGATGATCACTTTGCCGATATCCAGGGTGACCAGGACCACCACCGAATTCAACACGTTAGGCAACAGGTGGCGCGCGAAAATCACCGGCCAGGGCGTGCCACAGACTCTGGCGAACCGGACAAAATCACGCTGTCGCAGCCGGGCGGTCTCGGTTCGGACCAGCTTGGCGTAGGCGACCCAGTTCGTGAGCGCAATCACCAGGATCACGTTGGCAAGGCTTGGCCCGAGCGCGCCGATCAGGGCGATCGCCAGGAGAATGAAGGGAATCGAAATCTGGATATCGGCGAGTCGCATAAGCAATGCGTCGACCCAGCCACCGACGTATCCGGCGATTAACCCCAGGACCACCCCAAACACACCCGAGAGCCCGACGGCGCACAGCGCGACAAGGAGCGATACCCTTGCCCCCGCCAGCAGTCCACTCAGAACATCCTGACCCAGCGAAGAGGTACCAAGAAGGTGCTCGGCGCTGCCGTCAACATGCCAGACCGGCGGCTTCAAGGTTTGTGTCAGATTCTGCTCGGTCGGGTCGTGAGGGGCGATCCAGCCGCCGAACAAACCCGCCAACACAAAGAGCGCGATGACCACCCAGGCGACATGAAACTGAAGGTCGAAGCGGCGACGCACGGGGGACTTTCAGTCAGAGGCGCGAAGCCGCGGGTCGAGCACAAACTGCAGCAAATCGGCAAGCAGCTGTATCATCACGAACGCCACCGACAGGACAAGCGTGATGCCCTGGACAACGGGATAATCGCCGCCACTGGCCGACTGCACCAGCAGGCGACCAACCCCAGGCCAGGAGAACACCGTCTCGGTAATCACCGCCCCGGCAAGCAGCAGCACAAATTGCAAGGAGACGATGGTCACGAGCGCGGGCAGAACGTATTTGAGGCAATGCACGAACAGGATCACCCGCTCCGGCGCACCTTTCAGCACCGCGGTTCGGACAAAGTCCTCGCCCAGGGCCTCAAGCAGGGTCGAGCGGGTCATTCTCGAGATCACCGCGGCCGAATAAAGCCCCAGGGTGATCGACGGCAACACGAGCGACAAGGCCCCCGAGCGACCCGACGTCGGAAACCATTGCCACTCCACCGCAAACACCCAGATCAGCATGATGCCGACCCAGAAAGTGGGCGCGGCCATCCCGGACAACGCGACCAGTTCGACCAGCCGATCCAAGGCGCTGCCTGGCCGAACCGCCGAGAGCATGCCTGAACCGATCCCCAGGACGATCGCAAAGGCGATCGCCGCCACTGCGAGTTCGAGGGTCGCCGGGAAACGTTCCAGAACGACCTCGAGAACCGGCATGTGATAGCGATAGGACTGACCCAGATCGCCCTGGATTGCATTGGCCAGAAACAGGCCAAAACGCTCAAGAGCGGGTCGGTCCAGGCCGATCGCCACCCGAAAGGCCTCACGATCCGACGCAGAGGCTTCGGGAGGCAGCAGGAGGTGGACGGGGTCGCCGATCAGATAAGTGATCGCAAAGACGATCACCGCGATCCCCAGGATGCAGACGATCGCCTGGGCAACCCGCTCGAGCAGGTAGCCTGCCCTGGGCATCTCACTTCCCGACGCTGGCCGTCCAGAACTTGTAGATGTTGTCGCCGGGACGCGGCTGCCAGGTCACGCGGTCACGGATGCCGAACAGGATCTTGTTCTCCCAAAGAAAAACGTGCGAGGCGTCGTTGTACATCTCACGGTCGATCTTCTGGAAATGCACATCTCGAGCGGACTGGTCAGTGATCGACAGGGACTCGTCGATCAGCTTGTCCACCGTCTCATTGCGATAGAAGGACCAGAAGGCCTTGCTGTGGACGCCGAAGATCATCAGGCCCTCGGGATCGAAGATCGTGTTGCCGAAGGCCTGGTAACTCATCGGGTAGTATTTCTTCGACAGGTCGCCGACCCACTTCGCCGAGTCCCAAAGGTTGAGATTGACGTCAACGCCGACCGCCTTCAACTGATTGGCAAGCGCAAGATTGATGTCGCGATCCAGCGTGTAACGACCGACCGAGCCATACATGTCGATTTTGAAGCCATTCGGATAGCCCGCATCCGCGAGAAGCTTGCGGGCAAGCGCCGGATCGTAGGCGTAAGGCTTGAAGTTGGGGTCAACCACTGAGACCGAAGGCGCAAGAACACCCGGGATCTGTTGGGCCTGATCGCGCAGCACATTCTTGATGATGGCCTGACGATCGATCGCGTGATTGAGCGCAATGCGAACCTCGCGCTTCAGCAGCGGACTGTCCTTGGCGCCGTCCTTGATATTGAGCACCAGCCAGTAGATCTCACCGCTCGGGTGGGACAGGGTCCTCACGCCGCGGATCGCGCTAATCCGGTCGAGCAGCGGTGGCGGCATCTCGGCGACGATGTCGGCCTCGCCGGTCTGCAGCATGCCCAGACGCACCGCATCCTCGGGCACCGTGCGCAGCACCAGCGTGCGGACCTTGGGCACCCAGCCCCAGTGCTGCTCGTTGGCCTGCATTTCGATCCGCTCATTGATCGATCGCGAGACAAACCTGAAGGGGCCCGTGCCGATAGGCCGCTTCGCAAATCCATCCTCACCGACCTGCTGCAGATAGGCTCGCGGAACAATCCAGCCGGCGAAGGTGAGCTTCTTGAGGAATATCGCATCCTTCTCCTTGAGCGTCAGGGCCACGCGGTCGGCGTCCAGGATCTCGACCTTGTCGATCGTCCTGATAAAGGAGAGCAAGGGATTCTTGGTCGCCGGGTTGATCGCCCGCTCGAGCGAAAACTTGACGTCCTCGGGGGTTAGGGTCGTACCGTCGTGGAATTTGACACCCTTGCGCAGAGTGAAGGTGTAAGTGAGACCATCGGCGGAGACGGTATAGGACTCGGCGATCCCGGGGACCAGGTCAGCCTTATCGTTACGGACCATCAACCCTTCGAACAGGTTCGAATTGAAGAGGTAGTTGTAGCGCGTGTTGCCCTTGTGCGGGTCGAGCGTCGCGGGCTCGGCGGGTAGCGCGACCGTCAAGGTCCCGCTGGGCTGGGCGTTTGCCACCATTGGGCCGGCAAGCAGCAGCGATGCCGCGAGCGCAGCCAACGCACGTTGCAGGAACGTTCTCATGGGGTTTTCCTCCTGATGATGGATGGGCAGCCTCTGTGGGCGCTTGACCGCTCGGATGCTAGACGGCCCCACCCGCATGCGTCAAGGAAAACAGGGGCCGCACTCCAGTCGTCTGCCGCCGTCTTGAGCGCGTGCAGCTTTGCGGCCATCATGGCGCTCTCATCAATGCAAACAACGACGATGGGGGAAGCACCTTGGTCACCATCACACCGTTCGCCGCCGCTTGTGGCGCCGAGGTTCGAGGAGTCGACCTGAGCCGCGATCTGTCGGACGATCTCATGTGGACCTTGACGCAGGCACTGTATGACTATCGCGTCCTCGTGATCAAGGAGCAGCGCCTCGAGAGGGCCGATTACTACCGATTCGGCGAGCAGTGGGGTGAGCCGATTCCTCACGTGCTCGATCACATGCGCATGAAGGGCTGGCCGGCAATGATGACCATCGGCAACACGGAGGAGCGCGATCGAGACGATCGGACCCGTAATGGCGCGGCACTGTGGCATACCGATCAGTCCTACGAGGCCATACCCGCCAGCGCGACCATGCTCTATTCGTTGATCGTCCCGCGGACCGGCGGCGAAACTCACTTCGCCGACATGGCTGCCGCCTACGACGCGCTCGACGACGAAACGCGTGCCATTGCAGACCACTGTTCCGTTGGACACCTCTACGGCCAGACCCGCTTACGCGAGGATGAATATGAGGTCACGGCACTTGCCAGTGACCGACAAGTGGAAGCGGTTCCCACCTGTTGGCATCCCCTGGTCCTGCCCCACCCGGTCACCGGGCGTAAAGCCATCTACGCCGTGGGCCACGGGGCCTTCCGGATCCAGGGCATGAGCGATGAAAGCGGGTCTGACTTCATCTTCAGGATGAAGGAACACTGTGTACAGCCACGCTTCGTGTACTCACACCGCTACGAGGTTGGCGACGTGTGCATCTTCGACACCCTGTCGACGATGCACCGCGCCTCGCCGATCGGCTTGCCCAGTTCCCTCGCCGATGACAGGGCTCGATTACTGTGGCGGATCAGCGTTCGGGGCAGGCCTCGGGTGCGCGCTACCGCTTGAGGGGACTGCTCCGTTAGAGAGCAGGCGGCGTCGCGAACGAGGCTCGCTGGACCAGCTCGAGCACGGCATCGGCAAAAACCTGAGGCTTCTCCTGAGGAAGGTTGTGACCTGCCCCGGGCACGATGCGGTGCGAGCGAAAAGCGGTGAATCGGTGCGCCGCTGCGGCAGCCTGGGCCGGTGGCCTCACCCCATCGTCCTCGCCATCGAAAGTGATCGCAGGCACCTCGATCGGAGGCTGGCGCGCGAGTCGCGCTTCGAGCGCCGCATAGGCTGGATCACCCGCGGCGAGCCCGTAACGGACACGGTAGGAGTGAATCACCACCTCGACAAAATCCGGGTTATCGAAGGCTGGCGCGCTACGCGCGAAGGTCGCGTCATCGAAGCGCCATGTCGGCGACCAGTCTTGCCAAAGCACCCGGGCCAGCGCACGCCGGTGCTTCGCGAGGCCCGCTCGTCCCCGCTCCGAATGGAAGTAGTACTGGTACCAAAAGCTGCGCTCGTTGACCGGTAGATCCGGCTCCATCGCGCGTGCGACATCATGGATGTTGTAGCTATTGAGCGAGACCAGGCCAGCGCAGCGCTCGGGCCAGAGGGCCGCCACCACGCAGGCCGATCGCCCGCCCCAGTCATAACCCGCCAGGACCGCACGCGGCACCTGCAAAGCGTCCATCAGCGCCCGCAGATCCACGCCCAACGCAGCCTGCTCGCCGGAGCGCGGCGTCTTGGCACTGACGAACCGGGTCGGACCAAAGCCTCGCAGGTAGGGCACGTAGACCCGACAGCCGGCGGCCGCGAGGATCGGCGCCACGTCGATGTAGGCATGGATGTCGAACGGGAAACCATGCATCAGAAACACCGGTGGCCCATCGGCCGGGCCGGATTCATGAAAGCAGATATCCAACACCCCAGCCCGCAGGGTGCGTAACGGACTCATCGCGGATGACACCACCACAATCCCCTTAAGCCAGGACGGCGCCCTCTACCGCCCGAACCAATAGCGAACAAGACCCTCAGCGGGCTTGTTTCGGATCGAACTCGAGAGATTCGGAAACGCTGTGTTACCGCTGACATCGGTGGGCTCGATGTCGTCGGTCAGCCAGTAGTTGGTCACGCTCACCGATGCGGTGGTGAAGTGCGGCTGCGCAGCGATCGCCTGTAAGGCGGCCTCGATCGCGACCGCCTGGGCGGAAAAATCAGTCGCAATCGATCGCTGCGGGCAGGGTGAAAAGCAGAACGAATCCTCGAGGTAACCATCGCTCAGGTAGAAGTCACGGGTGCTCTGACCATAGATCGTCCAGTAGATCGGCAGTGTCGCGTACTTGCCGCTCAGCGCCTGGTCAAAGCGCTGCTTGAACCAGTTGATCGAATCACTGACCGACTGGCGCAGCGCGCTGACGGACAAAGCGGTGCTCGGCCGAGTCCCCCCGAGCCAGGTCACGTAGACCAGGCCATCAATGCCCGCCATGATCCGCTCGTCGAGAACCGAGTCATATTGACCGTAGAAGACCTGTCCCGAGAAGTTCTGCCGGATCGTCGTGATCACGCGCTGGACCGAGGCGACATAGAGCTCGCGAAACTGCGGATTGTCGCGCACGCCCTTGGGGTTGAAGGAGCCAAGATCGGCGGCAATCCCACTCAGCCCGAGCTCCTGCGCGAACCGCGCCTGTCCAACGATGTGCGCTTCGAAGGAGCTCAAGATCTTGACCAGGGTCTCGCGGGTCATGTTGTCGCCCGTGTCGAGCGAGTTCCAGGGACCCACCTTGTCGCTGTTGTTCATCTGCCAGGTCAGAACCACCTGAATGCCTCGGGCCTTGGCTGCGCTCGCGATGGCCCGTAACGCATTGTCCGGGATCGCATAGTCCGCCTTTGCAATCGACCACACTGGCTTGGAAAAATCGTCCCAGGGCCCGTAGTTGTAGACCCAGACTCTCTGAACCCCGAGCGCCTGCATCCGGTTGAGGGTTTCGGTATAGACGTTGACGATGTACTTCTCGCGATCAGTACAGCCGCTCGCGAGGGGCTTCGACCACCAGGCGT
>CAZAVT010000081.1:10990-11985 GCA_964488395.1 uncultured Burkholderiaceae bacterium
CGGAATCGTCAACTGGCCGGCATAGGCCGGAGGAATCGCGACGTCACCGAAATTCTGGCTCTTGACCGTACAGGGATCGGGCTGAAGATTGTTGGCATTGGGCGCTGGCGTGCTGCTCCCGCCGCCGCCACACGATGCGAGGGTCAGACTGAAGGTGATCGACGCGAGCGCTGCAAGGGTCTTGGTCATGAAGGGGCCTGGAACGGTAATAGGTAGAGATCGGCGGTGAATCAGGACCGGCGAGCACCGATTTCAGCGACAAATCGCTCGAGCGCTCGATTGAATTCCACCGCCCGCTCGAAATAAGGAGAATGACCGGCCCGCGCAATGATCTCGCAGCGAGCGCCAGGCAGAGCCTTGGCCAAAGCCCGCAAGGTGAGCGGGCAGATCACGATATCTTCATCGGGCGAGATCATGAGCACCGGCACCCCGGCCTTCGCGAGCTCATCGGGCGCGCGGGTTCGCATGGCCCAGAGCCGCGAGCGCACCACTTCCTTGTCAAGGTGTCGGGACAGTTCGTCGATCTGTTGATAAAGGCGATGTAGCGCTGGCTGCTCCTGCGCCATACGGGGGCCTGCCGCGGGCTGCCGACCGCTCGCCCGGCACTGCGCCACGCGCAACGCGGCCTCGGTTTGCCAATGCTTGAACTGGCTCTGATCGAGCGTATCAATGCGCTCCGGCGCGATCGTACCGGTCGTGGCCGAAAAGGTCGCCGATAACACCCGACCCGGATGCCGGATACAGAACTCGACCAGGGTCCAGCCGCCCATCGATTGACCGACAAGGTGAGCCTGGTCGATCTGCAGATGATCCAGTAGCGCCAACAGGTCATCCGCGTAGCGCGAGGGCTCGGGCTGGCCTGAATCGAGTGTCGAAGGCGTGAAGCCACGGTGGGCGAAGGTGATGCAGGTGTACGCCGCCTCGAAGTGGGCGACCTGCTGCCACCAGGACATCTGGTTACCGCCCAGCCCATGGGCGAACACCAACGCTGGTCC
>CAZAVT010000082.1:0-10610 GCA_964488395.1 uncultured Burkholderiaceae bacterium
CGACGGACGCCGACCATCAGAATCAGAAGCAGCGCCACGAGCGGTGCCAGCATCATCGCAAACAGCTTCAAGTACATCGCATCGCGTTCGGAGGTCGTCTGAGCCACCGTGATCAGCATGGGTACAGGCTGGTCGCGCCGAATGCTCGCGGCACGGATACGATTGCCGCTCAGGCGGCTGTCGAAGAGACGAGGGAATTCCAAATCGTCGAACGAGGCCGGCATACTCCCCAACAGGGCCCGATGCCCCGCGACAAATTCCCCCTGGGTGGTCGTGACCACAAAATAGATCGACTCGGTCGTGTCAAACAGCACCGTCCGCAGATCATCCGGCGAGATCCGCAATGTGGCGCCGATCGGCGACGCAGGGTCGGGCACCAGTCGTTCAGCCACCAGCATCGCGTCCTCGATCAGCGCGCGGTCATAGGCCTGCTGCATCAGATGCGAGGCCACCCAGACAACGCCACAGCCAGCGATCACCCAGGCAAAGAGCAGCACCCCCACCACATGGAGTACCAGCCGCTCACCGAGTGTGGGCAGCCTGCCGAACGAGCTCATACAGGCTCCAGCGCCAGGGAATAGCCGAGACCGCGCAGGGTTCGAATGCCCACGCCGCTGCCGGCGAGCTTCTTGCGCAGTCGGGAGATGAAGGCCTCGAGAGCATTGGGCGCGAGCAGGTCCTCGAGGTCGGAGAGTTTGTCCGACAATTCGACCTTGCTGAGGACCCGTCCGGCCGGACTCATCAACTCCCACAGCACCTGGAATTCGCGCGAAGGCAGGACAAGCGCCTCACCGGCAAGCGAGAACCGACGCTGCTCGCGGTTGAGGGTCAGGGGACCAAAGCATTGCACGTCGTCAAGCCAGCTGCGGGCGCGGCGAACGAGCGCCCTCAGTCGCGCCTCGACCTCATCGAGTTCGAAGGGCTTGCCGAGATAGTCGTCGGCACCCGCGTTGAGTCCCTCGATCCGTTCATCGGTGCGATTGCGTGCGGTGAGGATCAGGACCGGCGTGCGGTCGCCTCGCCCGCGGGCTGAGCGCAAGAGGTCGAGCCCATTGCCCCGGGCCGCATCGGGCCGCGCCGAGAGAGGCAGATTGAGATCAAGGAGCACGGCGTCATAGGGCTGATGGGCCCAGAGCGTTTTGGCTCCCTCGAGATGATCACTGGCGTCGACTCGGTGCCCGGCCGATTGCAGACTGCGCGACAGCACCTCGCGCAGCACTTTGTCGTCCTCGACGAGCAGGATCCTCAGGCTCACGTTTGGCGGTCGCGCTGGAAGTCAGGTTCTAGTCAGTCGCCCTGTGCGATAACCTCGCCATGAGAATACTCCAATTACCTTGCCCAAGCGCGCTTGGGCGCGCCGCCTGGGTCGGCGCCGCCTGGCTCGTCCTGATGTCGGGGCTACAGGCGCAACCCCTCATGCAAGCCGACCGGGATCGGACAGTGCCGAGCCGGGCTGTCAGCCTCGAGGAGATGCTGCGAGAGGCTGAGCGCCACCCCGAGGTTGCCGCCGCTCAAGCCGAGGTCCAGGTCGCCCAGGGCGGCGTGGTGACGGCCGACCGAGCGCCGTTGCCCCAGGTGTCGCTGTCGCTCGGCTCAATCGATCTGCAAAATGGGCTGGGTCCTGGGTCCATCCTGTCAGGCAAGCGAATCGACAAGGGCGTCGGCGTCGACTGGACCCTCGAGCGCGGCGGCAAGCGCACCCTTCGAACCCGGGGGGCCGAGCTTGTCCTGGAAGCGGCTCGCCAGGATCGCATCGAGACCCTGATCCAACGCCGGCTTGCCACCTCCTCGGCCTTCTGGGACTTGCTAGCGGCTCAGGAGCGCGAGTCGGTCGCCACTGAGAATCTGCGCAGCGCCCGTCAGGTTGCAAGCCTGTCGCAGACCCGCTTCGAGCGCGGCGACATCTCCGAGCAGGAGGTGAGCCGTGCGCTCATCGAAGCCGAGCGCGCACGTAGCGAACTCGCAGCAACCCGTGCCGCCCGCGAACTGGCAGCGATCGCTCTCGCACAGAGTGCCGGGATCAAGGACCCACGCCTCGCGGCGCAGCCTACCTGGCCGGTGATTCCAGACCCACTGAAGCGACTGAGCGTCGGACTGGCCGAAATCGCGCAGGCCCGTCCCGATGTCCAGGCCGCCATCGCTCGCGCCAAAGCGGCGCGCTTCGGGCTCGATCTCGCGCAATCCCTGCAGACCAACGATGTCACGCTGGGCGCTGGATTCAACAACTACCCGCCCGACCAACGAGCCATGCTGCAGGTGCGGGCGCAATTCGCCTGGCAGGTTAACCACCGCTACGAGGGCGAGATCCGCCAGGCTGCTGCAGTCCTGCTGCGAGCGGAAGAGCAAGTCCGGCTGGCAACCCAGAGCGCGCTCGCCGATCTGTTGACCCTGGATCTGCGGCGCGTGCAGGCTGCAGAGCGTCTAGCCGCCTTCGAAACCGAGATCCGGGCGAGAGCCCGCCGGGTTCTGGAGCGAGCCGAAGCGGCTTACGCCCGGGGCGCAACGCCGCTCACCGAACTGTTGGAGGCCCGCCGAACCCACTTGGCCGTGGAACTCGATGCGGTCCAGGCACGAGCCGAGGCGGCACGTGCCCTGACTGAATGGCAATTGCGCTCCGAGCGTCTGGAACCCTGATCAAGCATCGACCGACGGATCCCAACACCATGCTCCGCTTCCTGTTCCTGGGTTTCCCCCTGACAGCCACCCTGCTGCTCGCGTCCTGCGGCGACGAGCCACCGAAGGCACCTCCGCCCCCGCAACCCATCATGGACGGATCGGCGTTACGCTTTCCTGCCGGTCATCCACAACTGCCAGCGCTCAAGACCCTGGTTGCCGAGGCACCGGTCGCGATCGAAGTTGAGATGCCGGCACGCGTCGTCTGGGACGAGGACCGCACGCAAAGGATCTACCCGGCGTTCTCCGGGCGGGTGTCCCAGATCAGGGCGGACGTCGGCACCCCGGTCAAGGCTGGGCAGATCCTGCTCGAGCTTGCATCGCCCGAATTCGGACTGGCGCAGGCCGACGCCGCTCGCGCGCGCGCTGAAGTCATGCAAGCGCGACGCCAGCTCGAACGCGTCAAGGACCTCCACGGCCTGGGGATCGCCGCGCGCAAGGAGCTCGAGCAGGCCGAAACTGACGCCGAGCGCACCCAGGCCGAACTGGAGCGAGCGCAAGCTCGGATTCGCCTTTACGGCGGGGCGGAGGCGATCAATCAGCAGCTCTCGATCATCGCCGGGATGTCCGGCGTGATCGTCGAGCGCAACGTCAACCCGGGCCAGGAATTACGGCCCGATCAGTACGGGCCAGGGGCTACGGCCCTATTCGTACTGACCAATCCCGAAAACCTCTGGTTACAGATCGACGTCCGTGAGAATCATCTTTCACTCTTCGCGCCGGGAGGCACCATCGAATTCGTGGCGCATGCCTACCCGGGCCGCCGGTTTCAGGCCAAGGTCCTTGCCATCAGCGATGTCATCGACCCGGTCAGTCGTACGCTCAAGGTTCGGGCAAGCGTTGGCAATCTCGATCGACTCCTGAAGGTCGAGATGCTGGGCAAGGTGAGTGTCAGCCAGCCCCCGCCGGCCGGTGTGGTCGTCCCGGCGACGGCGGTCTACAGCGGCGGCGACGCCCACTGGGCTTATGTGTCGACCAGGCCCGGGGCCTTCGAACCTCGCCGGCTCGAGGTGAGTTACCTCGGAAGCGACAGGGTCCTGGTTCGTGAGGGTCTCAAGCCCGGGGACACGGTGGTCGTCGAGAACACCCTGCTTCTTGCGAGGATGTATCGCATGGCCCGGGAGGCCGCCGAGCATCGCAAGCCGGGCAGCCGGGACGCCGCACGATGAAACGGCTGATTCGTTATTCGCTGACGCAGCCGCTCCTCATCCTGATCGCGACGGCCCTCTTCGCGATCGCGGGCGTGCTCGCGTTTCGAAGCCTGCCGGTCGAAGCCTTCCCGGATGTTACCGACACCCAGGTCACCGTGATCGCCCTCTACCCGGGCGCAGCGGCTGAAGAAGTCGAAAAGCAGGTCACGCTACCCATCGAGGTCGCACTCTCTGGTCTGCCCAACTCGCTGAGGCTGTTCTCGCACACCCAGTTTGGTCTGTCGTTCAACGTCATCACCTATGACGATCAGGCCAACGTCAACATCATCCGCCAGCAGGTCAACGAGCGCCTTCGTGACGTGACCCTTCCTCCTGGGGTCGAAGCGACAATCGCACCCAACGCGACGCCAGTCGGCGAGATCTTGCGCTACCGGCTGCGCGGCGAAGGCTACACCCCGATCGAACTACGATCGATCGAGGACTGGATCGTCGAGCGGGCGCTACGCCAGATCCCCGGCGTCGCCGACGTGGTGGCCATGGGCGGAGCGATCAAGCAATACGAGGTGCAGCCTGACCCCGACCGGATGCGCGCTTACGGCATCACCTATCAGCAACTCCTCGAGGCGCTCGGGCGAGGAAACGCCAATTCCGGTGGCAGCTATGTCTCCCAAGGGGGGCAGCAGGTCACGATCCGCGGGATCGGATTGTTACGCGGCCCGGACGATGTCGGCCGTATCGCCATCACCACCCGAAACAGCACAGCGGTGCTGGTTTCGGACATCGCGCGGGTGGTGATCGGTGAAGTCCCCCGCCTCGGAACCGTCGGCCAGGATGACGATAACGATATCGTGACTGGCATCGTGATCATGCGGCGAGGTGAGAACCCCGCTGAGGTGCTGCGGCGGGTCAAGGAGCGGATCGCCGAGCTGAACGACAAGGGCCTGCCCCCAGGGGTCGAAATCGCCCCGTTCTATGACCGGACCTGGCTGATGGATCGGACGCTTCAGTCCGTGTTCAAGAACCTGGTTGAAGGGGCTCTGTTGGTGACTCTGGTGCTTTACCTGTTCCTCTCCAACCTGCGCGCAGCCCTTCTGGTTGCACTGATTATCCCGTTATCGCTCTTGTCGACCTTCCTCGGCCTCAAAATCATGGGGGTGCCGGCCAACCTGCTGAGCCTTGGCGCGCTCGACTTCGGCATCATCGTCGATGGTGCAGTGATCGTCGTCGAAAACATCATGCACCGCCTCGCCAAGCGCGGCGAGGGCATGAACGAGCGGGAGCGCACCCGGCTGGTCGAGTCCGCCGCCAATGAAGTCGGGCGTCCCACCCTCTTTTCCATGTTGATCATCATTGCGGCCCATATCCCGATTTTCGCGCTGCAGCGCCACGAGGGCCGCATCTTCCAGCCCATGGCGCTGTCAGTCGTCGCAGCCCTGATCGCCTCGCTGATCTTGTCACTCACGCTGGTGCCTCTGCTCGCGAAGTTTTTCCTCAGGCGGCGCCTGCCTCATGATGACAATCGACTGGTCGCGCTCGCCAAGCGAATTTACGCCCCGGTCCTCGCCGCTGCACTCCGATTTCGTAAGACCGTGATCGCTGCAGCGCTGGTCGCCTTTGCCGGCGCCATGGGTGTGGCCTCGCAGCTCGGCTCCGAGTTCCTACCCGAACTCAACGAAGGCACCCTCTGGGTCAATGTCCGTCTGCCCGCCAGCGTCTCGATCGAGGAGGCCCAACGGATTCTCCATGCGGTGCGACGGAGCATGCGCTCGATCCCCGAGGTCCGTTCGGTGGTATCCAAGGCGGGCAAGCCCGAGGACGGCACAGACCCCAAGACGATCGCGATGGCCGAGATCTTTGTCGACCTGAAACCCCCCGAAGAATGGCGAACCGGTTTGACGCGCGACAAGCTTCTGGAAGAGCTCGAAAAGGCCGTCACCACCGTGCCCGGGATGCAACCGACGTTCTCGCAGCCGATCCGCGATAACGTTCTCGAATCGATCTCACAGATCGATGGTCAGATCGTGATCAAGCTAGCTGGCGATGACCTCGACCGACTGCGCGACGTCATGGTGGCGATCGAGCATCAGGTTCGCGAGGTGCCTGGGGTGTATCGCGCCGAGATCGATCGACTGGGTCAACTGCCCCAACTCCTGGTCGAGATCGATCGCGAAAAGATTGGTCGCTACGGTCTCAATATCGCCGACATTCAAGACGTGATCGAGGCCGCGCTGGCGGGTCGTCCAGTGACGAGTATCTGGGAGGGCGAGCGCCGTTTCGGGCTGTCGATCCGCCTCTCACCAGAGCAGCGCTCGCTGTCTCAACTCGCCAACATCCCCATTCCGACGCCGAACGGAGGTTACGTGGCCCTCTCGGCGATTGCCAACCTGCGAGAGGCATCCGGCGCCATGAATATCGCCCGCGAGAGCGGCCGACGGACGATGGCGATCGGCATCTTCATCCGCGGCCGAGACATGGGATCGGTCGTCGCGGACATGAAAGAGCGGGTACAGAGCCAGGTCAAGATCCCACAGGGGTATACGCTCTCCTGGTCCGGCGAATTCGAAAACCAGGAACGGGCCATGAAGCGGCTGACCATGGTGGTCCCGCTGTCGCTGCTTCTGATCCTGATTCTTCTGTTCGACGCCTTCAAGTCGCTCAAGGCCGCACTGCTGATCCTGGTCAACGTGCCCCTGGCACTCATCGGAGGATTTGTCGCGCTCTTTGTACTCGATATTCCGCTTTCGGTTTCCGCGGCGATCGGATTCATTGCACTGTCAGGCCAAGCGGTACTGAACGGCGTGGTGATGCTCTCAGTATTTCAGCAGTTGCGAGACCAGGGGCTGAGTCTGCTCGAAGCCGTGACCGAAGGCGCGATGCAACGACTGCGAACGGTTCTGATGACCGCGATGCTGGCGGCGCTGGGCTTGCTGCCGATGGCCCTCAGCAAAGCCATCGGCGCCGAAACCCAGCGGCCCCTCGCGGTGGTGGTGATCGGCGGTCTGGTGTCAGCCACGCTGCTGACCCTGATCGTCTTGCCGGTGCTCTATGCGATCTTCTTCAAAGATCGGCCATCCCAGCGGGGCCGGCCCCTCGCGTCAGCGAGCAGCACGGAGATTTGACTTCAGGCGTCAGCACGCGGCGTGCCGCCGGTCGGCCGACCATCGGGCCCACTCGGCCGGAATGCTGTCCGCGGGGTGAATGGCGAAGGCGGTATCATCTCGCCCGACCCAATGGAATGGCCCCAAGAAGCAGCGACCATGACTCTGCGCAAACGAATCGTCTGGCTGGCGCTCACCGCCAGCCTGAGCCTGTCGACGGCGATGGCCAGCGGCAACCCGCAAAACGAGATCGCCCGTTATCTGGCGGGCCTCGTCCCTTCCCCGCAGTCTGGCATCCAGCCCTTGACCCAGGAGCCGGCCTGGGTCACGCATGCCGAGCAGATGAACGCCGCCTGGGCACGGCTGGAGTCCACACAACTGGAACCAGTTCGGGTCTGGTCAGCCTCGCATCTCCAGCCGCCCCACCCGACGCTTCTCTACATGTTCGGCGGTCCCGATTACCTTTATGCGCGAAACTTCTTTCCCGACGCACGCACCTATGTGCTGGCCGGGCTGGAGCCACCCGGTCGTGTGCTGAACCTGACTCGCTTGAGCGCCGAGGATCGACAACTGGGGCTGGAGCGACTTCGTGAGTCCCTGAAAACCGTCTTTGACACCAGCTTTTTCGTGACCGCAGACATGCTGAAGGACTTGCAGGGCCATGCCTTCTCCGGGGTTCTGCCTTTGCTTTATCTGTTCCTCGCGCGCTCGGGCATGGAAATCACCGAGGTCCGCCATGTGGGACTCAAGGAGGATGGCGAAACCTTCGTGATGCCCGGGCCAGCCCGCGTGCGGCCCAACGGGCTGGAGGTCCTCTTCAAGGATCCCCAGCGCCAGGCCGAGCGCCGCCTCATCTACTTCAGCATCGATCTTTCCGACGCAGCCCTGGGCGATGGCGCCTTCCTGAAATTTCTCGAGCGGTTGGGCCCCGCCGACGCGTTTTTCAAGAGTGCCTCCTACCTCCCGCAAGCCGAAAACTTCTCCCGCATCCGCAATGCGGTCCTGACCCAGAGTGGGCGAATCCTGCAGGACGACACCGGTCCGTTGCTCAGCGCCTTCGATCGGGCAACCTGGAAATTGATCCCCTTTGGCACCTACACCCGACCGATCCAGATGTTCGACTGGACTTTCCAGCCTGCACTGGCCCAACTGTTTCAGCGCGGCTCGCCCGGGCCGGTCACCTTCCGGCTGGGCTATGGCTACGGCATCGACACGACCGGGGTCGTACTCGCGACCCGGCGCTGAGCGCTCAGGCGCCCGTCGTGCTTGCGCCCGGGCTTGCTCGAGCCGGTGGGCCCCCAAATCGGTTCCTGGTGCGTGTCAGACATCGATGCATCCCCTCGCTCAGCCTGCCAAGAAAGGCCGACCCATCAGGGCTTGGATGAAGGTCGCCGCGACCAGGCCTGCATAGGCCAGCGCTAGTAATCGGACGGGCCACTTCGCGTCGCACCCAAAAATCTTGGTACAGCCCAGCGCCAGAAGCGGCACCACGTGCATCGCGTGAGTGGCAAAGAAGTGCGCCACGCGCAAATCGCCACCATCCCGGGACCAACCCATCAGCCACAGACCGCCCGCATCGCTGGCAGTGCCGCCCACCCAGTGGCTCCCCATCCCCGACAAGGTACCGGCCGTGACCAAGGTCAGCGGCAAGGTCAGACCCAAGCCCCAAACGAGACTCGTGCGCACCGCCGGCGCCAACTCCCCGGCCGGGTGACGGTGGATGGCCCAGGCGAGGCTTGCACTGGCCGAGGTCAGCAGCAGGGCGGCCATCCCCATCAGCCCATAGATCGCTGCCCAGATCGGTGTGGTCTCGTTAAAGTGTGACGCTGTGCCGAGCGCTGCTGCGGCTCCGATCCAGAGGATCTCCAGCACGACGGCGAGTACGACCGCGCGCTCATGCCATAGCCACCAGGCTTTGCGTGAGACGTCGGCCGATGCAAATCGAGCGAATGCGGCGAGTGTGATGAGGTAGACGACCAGCGCGACATGGAATTTCATCGGCTTGATCCAGACGTTGTTGCCCTGGAACAAGCGCGTGTCGAGCGCGAAGGCCCCGAGGAGCGGCAAGATCGCCAACCCGAGCAGGATGGCGAGTCGCGTGTAGCGTGGCGAATCCGCCGCCAAGCGCGAGATCGAGAGACGCCTGAGCGCCGCACCGGTCAGCCCGCCGGCGGGGCGGTTCGAACCCGCGCAGTGCGAGGCACGCAGTGACTGGAACAACAGATACCCTGCTGGTCCGAACAGGAAGGTGACGAGCAAACAGGGCAGCAACTGTAGATGGGCGATTCTCTGACGGCGGGCCGTGCGGACCTGCCAGGCGCCAAGCAGCAGATCAAAGACCAGGTAGTGCACCCAGCCGGCCAGCAACAGCCACCGGTTCTGGAACAGCTGCTCGACCGACCCGAGGCTGCCAAAGCCGCCCTCGCTGGAGCCCCAATGGGCCAGCACGATGGCCGCGTAACCACCGGACAGGATCAGCGGAATGACGGTGCCGCCAACCAACCCGAGCAGGCGCGGCGCCATCGGGCTCAGGGCCAGGGCAAGCCAGCCGATCAGCGCGACTGGATTGACCATCTGGAAGAGGCTCTCGGGGCTCACTGCATGCTCCTATCGAGCGTCATCAGGTCGATGCGCTTGTGCGGATCAAGCGACCGAATCACCCGCTCGATCACCGCACCCGCAAGTTCGGTGATCGGAGCCAGGGCGCCAGGAACTCGGCCGATTCGCAGTGCAGCCGTACCATGCACCGCGCTCCAGGCGAACAGCGCATCCCCTTCGCTGGGGCGGGTCTGCACGACACCGGTGAGATGAAGGCCCAGCAGCGCTGCCGGAAGGTAGTCAGCGCTGCTGGGCCCCTGTCTTGCGCTCGACCACTGCCGATAGCCCTCGGCCTGAGCGCCGAACATCAATCGCCACAGCGCTGGCTCATCATCGGCAAACTGAAGATAGGCCTCGGCCAGCCGATGCAGGCGCCGGCGAGCTTCTTCGGCGCCGGCCGGCGCGAGTGCAAGTGGAAACGCCGACTCAAATCGCTGCGTGAGCCGCGCGAAACCCAGCCTAGCCACCTCGAAGAGCAGTTCCTCTCGGCTTGCAAAATGCCGATACACCGATGCAGCCGTGACCCCGAGGCCAGCCGCCAGCTGCCGCAGCGACAACCCTTCGATGTCAGGGGCCACCAGCGCCGCCTCGAGCAGACTCTGACGAAGCCTGCCATGGTGAAACGGCCTCTTCTGGGCGCTAGACACGGTCATGCTCCGCGATCAGGGGCAGCATGTCTTTCTGGTCATGAGTGGCAACACGGTATGTTATCACCGTTTACTTCAGGGAATCGGCACAGACCGTCGCATCGGCAGCAGGGCGCTTGACTGCTACGATACCAACGAACGCCCTCGGAGAAGTCCTGATGCTCAAGCTCTACATCGGCAACAAAAACTACTCATCATGGTCCATGCGCGCCTGGGTCCTGATGCGCGAGGCGGGCATCGACTTCGAGGAGGTGATGGTTCGGTTCGACGGGTTCTCAGCCGATTCGCAGTTCAAGCGGCGAGTCGCTGAGATCAGCCCGGCGGGACAAGTCCCGATCCTGGTGGATGGCGAGCGAGTGGTGTGGGACACCCTGGCGATTGCCGAGTACCTGGCCGAGCGCTTTCCGGATCGGCACCTGTGGCCAGCGCAGCAGGCCCAGCGT
>CAZAVT010000082.1:10620-11970 GCA_964488395.1 uncultured Burkholderiaceae bacterium
GTGCCCGGGCGCGGAGCATCTGCGCGGAAATGCACGGGGGCTTTTCAGCCTTGCGTTCGGCCTGCCCGATGAACATCGAGGCCCGACTGCCCGAGGTCGGCGCGCTGGCGATGCGCGATCAGCCGCGCGTGCGCGCCGACCTGGCGCGTATCCTGGAGATCTGGTCTGAGCTGCTGCGCAGCCATGGCGGCCCCCTGCTGTTTGGCGCCTTCAGCATTGCTGATGCCTACTACGCGCCGGTGGTCATGCGCCTGCTGACCTACAGCCTGCCCGTACCCTCAGAGATCCGGCAGTACATCGACCGTGTCACGCAACTCGCGGGTGTGCGCGCGTGGATCGATGAAGCGCTGCAGGAACAGGACTTCCTCGACTTCGAGGAGCCCTATCGGCTCGGGCGCTGAGCACGAGGCCGTCGCCGGATTCCAAGCGGCGCTGACTTTCGCCGACCAAGGGGCCAGACCTCAATCCAGCTTGATATTGGCCTTGCGAATCGCGGCTCCCCAGCGCTCGTAATCGGAGCGGATGGTCGCAGCAAACTCGGACGGAGTATCACCGATGGGGGTCAGGCCGATATCGGACAAGCGTTTGCGCACCTCGGGCATCGCAAGCACCTTGGCCGTCTCCGCAGCGAGCCGTTCGACAATCGGGGCGGGCGTCCCCGCGGGTGCGAGCAAACCATGCCACGCGTCGCCAGCGTAGCCCGGGACGGTCTCCGCGATCGCCGCCACATCAGGCAGGGCCGAGATCCGCTGGGGCAGGCTCACACCCAGCGGCTTACCCTTGCCACTTGCAGCGAGCGGAATCGCCGTGGCCGCAGGCACCATGGACACGTCGGAGTCACCGACCACCACAGACATTGCGCTGTCACGATGCGGCACATGCACCATCCGGATGCCGGTGGCATCCAGCAGCATCTCCATGACCACGTGATTGCCTGCCCCCACACCGGCTGAACCGAAATTGTATTTGCCCGGGGCGGCCTTGGCCGCGGCGATCAAACCAGGGACATCGTTGGCTGGAAAGCTCGGATGGGCGAGCAGCACATAGCCGAATCGCACGGTCATCGTGACCGGCACGAAGCTCTTCAGGCCGTCGTAGGGCAGCTTTGAATACAGATGCGGATTCGCGCAGATCACGGAGTTGACCGGATAGAGCAGCGTGTAACCATCGGGCGGCGATTTGGCCACCAGGTCAGCCCCAACGATGCCTGCAGCACCGGTCCGATTTTCAATGAGGACGCTTTGTCCTAGGCCTTCGCTCAGCTTGCCCGCAATCAGCCGCGCTGTGACGTCGGGCGAACTACCCGCTGGAAAGGGGACGACAAACCGAAGGGGGCGGTTAGGCCAGGTT
>CAZAVT010000083.1:0-1518 GCA_964488395.1 uncultured Burkholderiaceae bacterium
GGAAATAGGGTTCGTAGCCCAGTTCGGCGATCAGGTGGAGTTCGTGTTCGATTTGCGTGCGCACCGCATCGGGAAGTCCGTCCGGATAGCGGATGGGCGCACCCTCGTAGACCAGTTCGCGCAGCCAGGTGGTTGGCGTATGACCCGTTGGGACGATTTCGTCAGGGTACTCGTAGCGCAGTTCGTCGAGCGAGAACCGGCTACAGGCGGCGACTTCGAGCGTCTCCTCGAGCAGCGACGCGGGATAATGACTCGCGAGGCGAAGACGGCTTCGCAGGTGCTGCTCGGCGTTGGGCGCGAGCGCGTAGCCGCAGTCAGCGACGGTGCGACCCAGGCGGATCGCTGCCAGAGTGTCGTGCAGGGGCTTGCGCGAACGACGATGAAACTGCACATCGCTCGCCGCGACGAGCGGCAGACTGCTCTGCCTGGAGAGCGTTCGTAGTTGCTCGAGCCGCAAGGTGTCGTGCCCCCAGCCCAGCAGTTCGGCTGCAAGCCAGGCTCGATCGCCGAAAGCCTCACGGACTCGCCTTGCGAGCCCGCCGAGTGTCGGGTCATCGAGCGCAATCCGCTGCGCAGGCAGCAGCAGCGCGGTACAGTCCTCGATGCCGCTTTCGAGATCGCTACCGATCAGTTGATAGCGTCCCTTGGGCGATCGGGCACGGGCTGTCGTGATCAGTTCGCAGAGATGACCGTAGCCCTTGCGGTTGCGCGCGATCAGCACCAGCCGGTGCAGGGCCGCTGAGGGTTGGGCTTGCTCTCGGCGAGCGCGCGGATCGGTCGGCGTATCCAGACCCGCCAGCGAAAACTCGCTGCCGATCAGCAGCGGGAAATCGAGCTCCCGAGCTCGGCGGTGAGCACGAACCACGCCTGCCATCGAACACTCGTCGGTGAGCGCGAGCGCAGCGTAGCCGAGTTCGTGCGCGCGCTCGACCAGTTCTTCTGGATGCGAGGCGCCACGCAGGAAGGAAAAATTGCTGATGCAGTGAAGCTCGGCGTAGGCGGGCAGCATGACCGGATCGGCTCAAGACAGGAAGAGGCGACAACCCTGGGATTGATAACTGTATAAATGTACAGTATTTGGTGGCCGGCGATATACTGCGTCCCCAAGTCAATCAAGTCAGCCCCTAGAGCCTACGGCTGAATCTGAGGGTCGTCATGTGGTGTTCGCTCCATGCCAGACGGGGGGTGCTACTCGTCGCAGCCTTGTGGCTTTCGGGATCGGTTGCAGCGCTCTGGCCTGCAGTTGACGCTCGGGCGCAAGCAGCTGCCATCAAGGATCCGTGGGTGCGGGCCACAGTGCCGCGGCAGAAGTCCACCGCTGTGTACATGGAGATCACGGCCAATCGAGCTGGGCGGCTGATCGAAGCCAGTTCCCCGATTGCAGGCGTGGTCGAGATCCACGAACTACGGATGGAGCGTGACATGATGCGGATGCGAGCCATTGCCTCGCTGGATCTGCCCTCCGGCGTGCCGGTGTCTCTCAAGCCGGGCGGCTACCACATCATGATGATGGATCTG
>CAZAVT010000083.1:1528-7535 GCA_964488395.1 uncultured Burkholderiaceae bacterium
TCTGCGATCGCACATTCGGGCGGGCGATAAGGTGCCTCTGTCGCTGGTGGTCGAACTGCGCGATGGCCGTCGCGAGACGCTTCAGATTCAGGCGATCGCTCGTAGTGCTACAGCCTCTCCGGAAGTCGATGATGCAGTGGGTTCTCATACAGGCCACGGTGCAGGATCCTCCTCGCAAGGCGTAGGCCCTGCTGTCGGTGGCTCTTCTGCCGGTGGTCATCGGCATTGACCTTCTCTGCGATGACGACGTTTTCGCTCTCGACCCGCCGGGTGGATGATTGATGATGAAGGCGCCCTGGCCTTATCCGCGCCGTATCGCCCACCGAGGCGCAGGCAAGCTGGCCCCTGAAAATACGCTGGCCGCGCTGCGTGTGGGCGCTGAGCACGGTTACACCATGTTCGAGTTTGACGTGAAGCTGTCGGCCGACGGGGTGCTGGTGCTGATGCATGATTCAACCCTGGACCGAACAACGGGTACGACTGGGCCGGTTGCCGCGCGCAGCTTTGCCGAGTTGGCATGTCTCGATGCGGGGCGTTGGCACTCTGCGCGTTACGCGGGCGAAGGTATTCCGACCTTGGAGCGTGTCGCGGCATGGCTGCAGGCCAACCGTTTCTACGCGAATATCGAGATCAAGCCCTGTCCAGGGCGTGAAGCCGAGACCGCTCGTTCGGTCGTCGAGCAGTTGAATGAGCGATGGCAGTCGGCGCAGGCTCCTCCCTTGTTGTCCTCGTTCTCGGAGGCCGCGCTCGACGCGGCCCGATTGCGTGCGCCGCAGTGGCCGCGCGCGCTGCTCCTGCATGAGCTCCCGAGCGACTGGCTGCAGCGCTGTCAGGCGTTGGGCTGTGTGGCCGTCGATCTCAACCACCAACTGCTGGAACGCGACCTGATCGAGCAGGCTCATGCCGCAGGGCTGAGGGTCCTGACCTACACCGTCAACGATCCCCAACGGGCGATGTTCCTGGAGTCCCTCGGTATCGATGGCTTGATCACTGATGCGATCGATCAGATTCCGGCGGTTTGATCAGGCGGGTGTTCGGTACTGCATCGCGAGTTTCTCCCGTCGGCTCTGGCAGATCACGCAGCGCAGCGCAAGCGGTTGCGATTGCAGCCGCTCGACAGGCACATCGAGTCCGCAGTCGATACACACGCCGTAGTGCCCCTCGTCGATACGTTGCAGCGCAGCACGTAGGCCCCGCCATTCCTCGATATCGCGTTGCGCCTCGGCCAGGTCGAGGCCACTCTCGGTTTCTACCCAGGCCATATCGGCCTGGTCCCCGGTACGACCCAATTCCTCGAGGTCTTCGGTGGATTCGCGCAACTTGAGTGCGATCTCCTCTTGGAGGAGCAGCGAACGTTCGCGCATTCGAGCTTTCAGACTCTCAAGTTGATCGCTGGTCAAGGCCATCGGTTCGATCCTGAACCCAAGGTTCGTAGGGATTGTCGATGGTAGTGATGCGGTGGCGGGTGCGCGTTGATCGCCATCAAGGTCGGGCTCATCGCTTGTGAATCGGATCTCGGCAGTCCATCGAGCGGCACTCGGGGTGGTGCAGTGGTGAACGATAGGGCGCAAACATGGCGCACTGGCTGGTCCGGCGTGTGGCCTCAGCACGGTTTGTCGGGAGGGCGCAGGCGCGTGAGTCCGCGGGCGAGTGGTTCTTTCGGAGCCCCCCAGCTATCCGTAGCGCCCATGCAAAAACCACCCACTCCCTCTCCCGGCGCGAGCCTCGGGGTCGGGGTGGCGAACCCTGAAGATCCATAACAATCGGTGTGCGCTGTCTTCCGCAATGAAGTAGTCGCGCTGGGTGAGGATCGGGTCCCACCAGCCGGCTTCGATCCGCTCTGGGCCGGCGAGCAGGCTCAGGGGCCCGTCCAGATAAGGTCGGTCATGACGCTCGCCAATCGCGGTGGGAGGGTCGATCAGCCAGAGCGGGCGCGGTAGAGGCAAGGCCGGTACGCCACTGATCGGGGGGCGGTGCCCGTGCCCGCGCTGACCGCTGCCATTCGCAGCACGGCGACTCTGACTGAGGGTGCTGCCTTCCCCGATGGGCACCGCCTCGCTCGCAAGCTCGGGCCGGTGATCGGGCGCTGCCCGTAAGCGCATCACCTGGGTGCGCCCCAGCCGGGCCTGCAGTCGTTCCACCAAACGATCGATCCATTCGGTGTCGGAGCGCTGCGCATCGGGGAAAAGGTCCTCACTTCTTCCCGGGCAGGTTCCGATCCACTCGCAGCGCAGCCGCAGGTACAGAGCCGGGGCTTGCAGTCGGCAGTGCTGCTGTAGGTATTCTCGTAACAGCACGGACAAGTGCTCCGGATCGCGGGTTGCGCGCTCGAGTCGCAGGCTCATCACCGTCTCGCGGGGAGGGCGATCATCGCTGCGCGCGATGAGATCCAGGCGTAGAGCACCGGCTCCCCGGGCCTGTAGCCAGCCGCACAATTGGAGGACGAGGCGGCGCGCCGCAAACAGCAGCTGATCGGCCTGCTCGACCCGGGCCGCGAGCTCCAACTCTGCGTCAAACTGCGCAGGCGGCTCGAACAGTGGCCGCGGATCAGGCCGCTCGCCCAGAGCCCGGTCGAGCTCCTCGAGCAAGGCGGGACCAAAGCGGCGCGCCAGACCCGCCCTGGGCAGTTGCAGCAGTTGCCCGATGGTCCGTAACCCTGCGGCTTGCAAGGTCTCCTGATGGGGGGCCGCCTGGTCCAGCAGGCTGACTGGCAAGGCCGATAAGAGCGGCGCCAGTCGTTCAAGCTCGCCGATCAACAGACCATCTTGCTGCATTGCGAGTAGCCAGGCGCCGGTCGGCGTTGGAGCCTGACAGAGCCTCGCGGAAAACCCCAGTTGCCGCAGATCTCGCCGGAGTTGGCGATGGATCGCATCGGCTCCGCCGAACAGCCGCAGGCTGCGGCCGATTTCCAGGATCAGACCGCTCCGGTCGGCCACTGTACCGGGTTCGATCAGGCTCAACTGCGGGGTGAATCGCAATGCGCAACAGGCCAGTTGGCGCAGGGCCTCGGCTTCTCGGATCAGATCGCGCTCGAGCAATCGGGTGGCAGGACTGATCGCTCGTGCGGTCGCGCAGGATTGGCCCGGCTGAACGCCTGCCTGGAGGGCGGCCTTGCCAGCACGCACGACCCGGCTCGCTTGAACGATGGCCAGATCCTCGGCCGGGTCGGCTTCAACGCGTAGCAGCGCCTCGATCGACAGGCGATGCAGGTGGGCTGCGAGATAGCTCATCGCCAATTGCTGGATCGTCGTCAGGGGTCATCGCCCGTAACAAGCTCAGTGGTCCTGCGCTGCGGCCCGTCGGGCGGGCCGTACGCCCAGGGTCTGTGCATGGATCGCCCGCATCACCGGATGCCGCGATGAAGTCGCCGGCGAGCTGCCACGGGCCAGCCCATCGGCCTGCTGAACCGCTGGATCAACCGGCCGCAGGCCGAAGACGCTGATCGGCTGCGGGAGCTCCAGCGTCAGGGGCTGCGCAACCAATGGCCCGCGGCGTTTGATCACCTGCACCGACAGTTGCTGCGCCGGTCGAGGCAGAAGCAACAACCGTAACGGGGCTGCTGAAGGCTCGAACTGCGCAGCGAGCTCCCGGAACAGGAACACAGGTCCACCTGCGGACTGCGCTGCGCACTGCAGCCGACGCAGATGCTCGGGCCGGGTCCGTGCCTGGGGCAGCCAGGCCAGCAGCGCGCCAAAACCGGAGCTTTTCAGGCTCTGCTCAACGGCCCACAGGCGGTCGGCCGCATGAGGGGCCTGCACCACGATCAGGTAGTCGAGATCGATGCCGAAACCAGCGAGTGCGGGCGCGTAGGGCATGAAGGGTGGTGCGAGCAGGATCACGAAGCGTCGCGCCTGGGTGAGCCGACGCAGCAAGGGAACCAGCAGACGTAACTCACCAATGCCAGGGTCCCGTCCGATCAGCTCGGTCAGGCAGCCGCTCGGCCAACCGCCGCCGGGCAAGACGCTATCGAGCGCTGGAAAGCCGCTCGAGACGCCGGCAGGCGCCATCCGGCCAAGCCCTGCAGCTCGCCAGACCGCCGCTGGCAGCTCCGCATCACTGAGCCCTGGAGACGGCGTGGGCGAACGCAGCGCGGGCAGCGCGGATGGACGCGCGCTCATAGCGGTCTGCCTGCCCGGATCAGTCCCACGCCAATCCCCTCGATCGTGAACGGATCCTCCCGGCCGTCGATCACGATCGGCTGGAAGTCGGGGTTTTCGGGGAGCAATTCGATCCGATGGCCCGTACGCTGCCAGCGCTTGACGGTGACGTCTTCTCCCAGTCGAACCACCACGATCTGACCGTTACGGGCTTCGGGACTGCGGCGTACTGCGAGCAGGTCTCCGTCGAGAATCCCGGCGTCGCGCATGCTGAGCCCCCGGACCTTGAGCAGATAGTCGGGCGGGCTGTCGAAGAGATCGGGATCGAGCGCATAACGGGCCTCGATGTGTTCCTGGGCCAGGATGGGGCTCCCCGCAGCGACCCGCCCGACCAGTGGCAGGGTCAACGCCACTCGAACTGCGCCGGGTAACTCGCCGGGTGCCTCGGCCATCATGCGCAGGCGAATGCCTCGCGAGGCGCCGGAGGTGAGGTCGATCATGCCTTTGCGCGCGAGGGCCTGCAGATGCTCTTCCGCTGCATTGGCTGACCGGAACCCCAGTTCCTTGGCGATCTCGGCTCGGGTAGGCGGAAAACCCGTTTCGGCGATATGCTGACGGATGAGCGACAGGATCTCCTGCTGTCGGGCGGTAAGTGCGCGCATCGTGTTCAACTCCTGGAACGGCAAGCGGATAGGCCATGCAGGGGGGCAATGAATAACTGTAATTATATACAGTATTTGTGTCGTGACAAGCCACGGATCGGCCTGTCGACCGACTGCGCGCGCCGGATAACCCTGATTGATCGTTGGTTTTGTTGCCATGGCCCGACGCCGTCGGGCTGGCTCGCCAGGCCGTTCTGTGAACTGGGTTCTCAGAGGAAAATAATGGTCTGCCGCCTTCGCGAGCCGGCGCATTGATGCGCTGAATCAAACCGATGTCCTTCACCCGCCGTCGATTTTTCGTTGGCGCTATGCCGGATGTGGCACAGTCTGAGTACGGCTGGGCATCCGTCCAGTCGATGGATTGCATTTCTCGGTTTGCTGGTTCTGGTTTTCCTCGAAATGCAATGGCGGATTAATAGTGTTCGAGGACTCTTTTCGATGGGAACCAAGATTTACGTGGGCAATCTGCCCTGGCGCGCCACTGACGCGCAGCTCTCTGACCTGTTTGGCGCTCACGGCGCTGTGGCTGAGGCCAAAATCGTGACCGACCGGGAAACCGGCCGCTCACGTGGCTTTGGTTTCGTGACCATGGCTTCTGCCGACGAGGCGCAGGCCGCCATCCGAGCGCTCAACGGGTTTTCACTTGAAGGCCGTAGCCTGGTCGTCAATGAAGCGCGTGAGCAGAGTGGTGGTGGCGGCGGCGGTGGCCCGCGCCGTGGTGGCGGTGGCGGCTACGGTGGTGGTGGTGGTGGCGGCGGCTACGGTGGTGGCGGGGGCGGCGGCGGCTATGGCCGTAGCGATGGTGGCGGCGGCGGCTACGGTCGTGGCGGCGGTGGCGGCGGCGGCGGCGGTGGATATGGCCGAGGCGGTGGTGGCGGCGGCGGTGGTTACGGCCGCGGTCAGGGCTGATTGTCCCGATCACTGTCGTGGCGTCTAGCGCCACGTCTGGTTCGCCTCACATGCCGGCGTAGTTGGGTCCGCCGCCGCCCTCGGGGGTCACCCAGACGATGTTCTGGGTCGGGTCCTTGATGTCGCAAGTCTTGCAATGGACGCAGTTCTGGGCATTGATCTGCAACCGGTCAGCGCCCGAAGCGTCCTTGACATATTCGTAGACACCGGCTGGACAGTAGCGGGCTTCGGGGCCTGCGAAGCGCGAGAGGTTGGTCTCGACCGGCACTGACGCGTCCCTGAGCGTCAGATGGGCCGGCTGGTTTTCCTCGTGGTTCGTGCTCGACATGAATACCGAGG
>CAZAVT010000083.1:7545-8377 GCA_964488395.1 uncultured Burkholderiaceae bacterium
GGTGTCTTCACGAACTCATACACGCCGGCCGGGCAGTAGCGGCTTTCCGGCCCCGCGTAATCCTTCAGGTTGACGTTGACCGGAATGTCGTCGTTCTTCAGGGTCAGGTGGATGGGCTGGTTTTCCTCATGGTTGGTGCTGGCAATGAACACCGAGGACAGCCTGTCGAAACTCAGCTTGCCGTCAGGCTTGGGATAGTTGATGGGCTCACACTGATCTGCCGGCTTCAGATAGGCGTGATCGGGCTGCGAGGTATGCAGCGTGAACGGTGCCCGGCCCCGGAAGACCACTTGGTCGAGCCCGACCAGTGCAGTCCCCATCCACAGGCCCTTGCTCATCGCAGGCTTGAAGTTGCGCGCCCGGTAGAGCTCGTCCCGTAGCCAGGAGTCGTTGAACGACTCGGTATACGCCTTCAGTTCGTCATGCGAGCGCCCCGCCGCAAGGGCTTCGACAGCGGCATCGGCCGCCAGCATGCCGGTCTTCATCGCGGCATGGCTACCCTTGATCCGCGAAGCGTTGAGAAACCCCGCATCGCAACCGATCAGGCAGCCGCCTGGGAACACGAAGCGAGGCAGTGCGTTGAGTCCTCCTGCCGTAATGGCCCGCGCGCCATAGGCGAGTCGCTTGCCGCCTTCGAGGAATGCTCGAATCGCTGGATGGGTCTTGTAACGCTGGAATTCCTCGAAGGGCGACAGGTAGGGATTGGTGTAATTGAGCCCCACCACGAAACCCACCGAGACCTTGTTGTCCTCGACGTGATAGAGGAACGATCCCCCGTAGGTGCCCGAATCGCGCGGACAGCTGGCCGTATGCACCACGAGGCCCGCGGTGA
>CAZAVT010000083.1:8387-11485 GCA_964488395.1 uncultured Burkholderiaceae bacterium
GAGGGCTCGATCTCCCAGAGTTCTTTCAGCCCGATGCCATGGCTCTGCGGATCACGACCTTCGGCCAGTCCGAACTGTTCGATCAATTGCTTGCCGAGATGACCCCGCGCGCCTTCGGCAAAAAAGGTGTAGCGCGCGTGCAGTTCCATCCCCGGCTGGAAATTCTCGGTCGGCTGGCCGTCTTTGCCGATGCCGACGTTGCCCGTCGCCACACCCCGAACCGAGCCATCCTCGTTAAACAGAATCTCCCCCGCCGCAAAGCCTGGGTAGATCTCGACGCCCAGCGCCTCGGCCTGCTGCCCCAGCCAGCGGACCACGTTGCCCAGGCTCACCACGTAATTGCCATGATTGCGGAAGCAGTCGGGCAGCAGCCAGTCCGGCACCTGCCGGGCACTCCTCGCCGACAGAAACATGAAGCGATCTTCGCTCACTTCGGTATGGATGGGCGCGCCTTGGCTCTTCCAGTCGGGCAGCAGTTCGTTGATCGCCCTGGGGTCCATCACCGCCCCAGACAAGGTGTGCGCGCCGATTTCGGAGCCTTTTTCCAGGACGCAGACGCCAATGTCCTCGCCACGGCTGGCGGCGAGTTGCTTGATGCGGATCGCGGCAGCGAGTCCCGCAGGACCCCCGCCGACGACCACCACGTCGTATTCCATTGCGTCGCGTTCGATCTGCATGCTGTTCTCCAGCCCGGGTGAGCGATTGTCGCGGAAACTGACCGGCCTGCGCAAACGTGTTTGAACCGGAATCTGGGGACTGCGCTGCGGGCCATTCACCACAGGCAATTCGATTAACATCCCAGAACTTCGTGGATAGCCCTGCAGGAGCCCCCATGACCACCCCTTTCGACCTCAGTGGCCGGGTGGCGCTCGTCACCGGCGCCTCGAGTGGCCTGGGCGACCGGTTTGCCCGAGTCCTCGCCAACCACGGCGCTCGAGTGGTTCTGGCTGCCCGGCGCGTCGAGCGCCTGGAGCGCTTGTGCGCCGAGATCAGCGCATCAGGTGGCCATGCTCATGTTGTGCCGCTCGATGTGACAAATCCTGATTCAATCGAGTCGGCGATCGCTCGCGCCGAGCGCGAGGCCGGCCCGATCGATATCCTCATCAACAATTCGGGCGTGAGCAACACCTTGCGGCTGCTGGATGTGACGCCCGCTGACTTCGATTTCGTCTTCGATACCAATATCCGTGGTGCGTTCTTCGTCGCCCAGGCGGTTGCGCGCCGAATGGTCGAGCGTGCCAAGGCGGATCCATCCCGAGAAGCCCGGATCGTCAACATCGCGTCGATGGCCGGGGTGAAGCCCCTGCCAGGCATCGGGGTCTACGGGATGAGCAAGGCTGCCGCCATCCAGATGACTCGCGCGATGGCCGCCGAGTGGGGGCGGTTCAACATCAATGTGAACGCGATCCTGCCGGGTTACATCCGCACCGAGATCAATGAGGCGCACTGGGACACCGAAGGCGGACGCAAGCTGATCGCGATGACCCCTCGCCGCCGCCTGGGCGAGCCTGCGGATCTGGATGGCACCGTACTGCTGCTTGCCTCGTCAGCCGGCCGGATGATCAGCGGCTCGACCTTCACCGTGGACGATGGCTTCTCGCTCTGAGCGCTGAGTCGCGCCTCGCTTTGACAGATGTCAGTCGACCAGACTCGCGCCGGGACTGCGCCGCTGGATGGCGACCCGGATCCGCCGCACGCCCCAGGCAACGACCAGTAGCACTGGCACCACCGACAGGCCCGTGGCGAGTTCCGGGTCGACGGGCAAGCCGAAGGCCTCGAGGCCCTTGAAGAGCAGTGACAGTAACCCCACTGCGTAGTAGGTGATCGCCGCGACCGAAAAGCCCTCGACCGTCTGTTGCAGGTGCAGTTGCAGTCGTGCACGCCGATTCATCGCGGCGAGCAGTTGCTGATTCTGGGCCTCGCGCTCGATTTCCACCCGCGTACGCAACAGGTTGCTCGCTCGGTCGATGCGTTCGGAAGTCGCGCTGATCCTTCGGTCGACGCTCTCGCAGAACGCCATCGCCGGACCGAAGCGTCGGTCGAGAAACTCGACGATCATCTGAAGGCCTGTGATCCGCCGCTCCCGCAGGTCGCGGCCGCGTTGGCTGACCAGTGCGTGGTAAGCGCGTGAGGCTGCGATCCGAAACCCGGCCTCTGCGGCAATGCGCTCGGCGATCGCGGCCAGTCGCGTCACTTCGCGCAGCATCGCCGGCTCTTCTTCTGGAGGCGCGGTTTCGAGGCGTGCGATCAACTCGCCGAGTCGGCGATCAACCTCATTCAACTCGCCCGCGGCCTGACGCGCCACCGGGAAACCCAGCATCGCCATCATCCGGTAGGTCTCGATCTCGATCAGTCGCTGCGCCTGCCGGCCAGTTTGGGCTGCATCCATGCCACGGTTGACGATCAAGAGACGGGTGAAACCGCGCGCGTCCAGTTGCAGATCGGTATAGACCGCGGCGGTGTTCTCCGTGATTTCCGATCCGACCAGGTCGATTGCGCCCAGGGCGGCAGCGATCCGTTCACGGTGGGCCCAATCCGGCGTGTCGGGCACGATCACCACATGGGTTGCCGCGATCATCTGTCCGGGCAGCCGATCGAACCAGCCAGCGGGTAGCGCATCGAGGGCCGGGTCGGCAAAGGGCGCCTCGAGCGCGACCAGGTCTCGGTAGACGGTGAAATCGTCGAATTCGCCGTGGCCTTCCCACTTGAGACGAAAGCGCCCGAAATCGCCGAAGAAATGCCCCTGGCCGCTGGCTGGCGGTGCAAGCCCGTACTGCAGGCAAAGTTCGCGCAGGCCTTGCTGCGGCTCGCCATGCTCCGCTGCGGCGTCGGGCACCCTCAGCATGGAGACATGCGAGATCGCGCAGGGGGTGCGCAGCTGGGGACGAGGCCGCGCGTGGATCTCGTTTTGAAGCGCGACCCGGTTCGGATGGCTGAGCAAGGTGGGTCGCTCCTCAGAGGTCAGAGGTCTGGCCGGTACGCGGGTAGCCAGGAAGTCTCAAACGGCGCTCATGTCGATCGTGCAGCCCGAGCGGCTGGTGAGCTCGGGCCGGCTCACACCAGGCGCCAGCTCGACGGCACGCAGGCCCGCTTCGGTG
>CAZAVT010000083.1:11495-11867 GCA_964488395.1 uncultured Burkholderiaceae bacterium
TGACGTCGAGCACCGCGAGGTCGGTGATGATCCGATCGACGACCCCAACCCCGGTGAGAGGCAGCGAGCAGTTGGCGAGGATCTTATGCTCCTCGCTGCCGTCCTTCTTGCGGGCGGTATGTTCCATGAGCACGATCACGCGACCCACTCCGGCCACCAGATCCATCGCGCCGCCCATGCCCTTGATCATCTTGCCGGGAATCATCCAGTTGGCCAGATCGCCCCGCTCGCTCACCTGCATCGCGCCGAGGATCGCCACGTCGATCTTGCCGCCTCGGATCATCGCGAACGAGTCTGCCGAGGAGAAGATCGCCGAGCCCGGCAGCGTGGTCACGGTCTGCTTGCCGGCGTTGATCAGGTCGGCGTCGATCT
>CAZAVT010000084.1:0-10725 GCA_964488395.1 uncultured Burkholderiaceae bacterium
TCGGCGGCGTGATCGCCAACCGCAGCGCGCAGACCGATCAGATCGACCGCTTCGCTGATCGTGTGGGACTGAACCGGCTTGCCCATTTCCCTGATCTCGACGTGATCCGTCGCAGCCGGCTCAAGAAAGCGACGCTCTTCGAGATGGAGTCCTCACCCGAACTCGAACTGGTGCAGCTGGAGTACTTGCGCCTGGCTGAGCGGCTGTGGGCGGGCACGCCGGCCATGGCACCCGAGTCGCTGAAGGACCGGGAGATCTTCGACCTGCTGGGGTTTGATTGATGTCTGCCAAAGCCGACTATCTCGAGCGGCGCGGCCGCATCGAAGCGTACTTCGATCGCACCGCGGCGCAAGCCTGGGCCCGACTCACCTCGGATGCGCCGGTCAGCGGCGTACGAGCGACGGTGCGGGCGGGCCGCGAGCAGATGCGCATGCTGCTGGTGGGCTGGTTGGCCGCACAGGCTCGCCTCAAGGGCGCGCGCGTTCTGGATGCGGGCTGCGGCACGGGCTTGCTCGCCATCGATGCCGCTCGTCACGGTGCCCATGTCCTCGGTATTGATCTCTCGCCCACCTTGATCGGTCTCGCCCGGGAGCGGCTACCCGTAGACCTTGAGCCGGGTTCGGTGCAACTGCTGGCCGGTGACATGCTCGATCCCTCGTTGGGTGAGTTCGACCATTTCGTCGCCATGGATTCGCTCATTCATTACCAGGCCGAGCAGGCGATCGAGGCGCTGGTGGGTCTTGCACCACGGGTGCGTCACTCGATGGTTTTCACCTTTGCCCCGGGCAACCCGCTCTTGCAGCTGATGATCGCCGCCGGGCGTCTTTTCCCAAGAGCGGACCGATCGCCGTCGATCGTTCCGGTGCCGCCCGCAAGGATGCGGCGCATGCTCGCCGATGCGCTCGGGCCGCTCGGCTGGCGGCTCGGCCGCAGCGAACGCGTCTCTCGTGGCTTTTACACCTCAGAGGCGCAGGAGTTGGTTCGCTCATGATCTGGTTCGATCTGCTGTCGCCACGCCGCTGGTCCCGAATCGACCCGCGCTGGCTGCCCTTTGCCGATCTCGCCACGCCGGAGCTGCCCTGGTCACGCTTGCTGCGCCTTGCGCTCTTTCAGGTCTCGGTAGGTATGGCAACTGCTCTCATGGTCGGTACGCTCAATCGGGTGCTGATCGTCGAGCTCGGAGTGGCGGCTTGGATCGTCGCGACGATGGTTGCACTGCCTCTGGTCTTTGCGCCTTTTCGAGCACTGGTTGGCTTTCGCTCCGACACCCACCGTTCGGTGCTCGGCTGGCGTCGCGTGCCGTTCATCTGGGCGGGTACGATGCTGCAGTTCGGTGGTCTGGCCATCATGCCCTTTGCCCTGATCCTGCTGTCGGGTGATACCCACTGGCCATCCTGGATCGGGCCCTTGAGCGCGGCGCTTGCGTTCCTGCTGGTCGGCGCGGGCTTGCAGACCGTGCAGACCGCGGGTCTGGCGCTCGCCACCGACCTGGCGCCCGAGCCGATGCGACCGCGGGTCGTGGCCTTGATGTACGCGCTGCTGCTGGTGGGCATGTTGGCGAGCGGCCTCGTGTTTAGTGCGCTCCTGGCTGATTTCGGCAAGCTTCGGCTGATTCAGGTGGTGCAGGGCGCGGCCTTCGTTGCGCTGGTGCTCAATCTGATCGCCCTCTGGAAACAGGAGCCGCGCAACCCCGCTCTGACCCGGCGCGACGCCGAGCGGCCCCGCTTTCGCGAGACCTGGCGGGCGTTCGCGCGCAGGCCGGGCCACAAGCGTTTCCTGGCAGCACTCTTCATGGGGACAGCGGCTTTCACGATGCAGGACATCATCCTCGAACCCTACGGCGGCGAGGTGCTGGGGCTATCGGTTTCAGCGACCAGTCTGCTCACTGCCTTCATGGCCGCGGGCGCGCTGATCGCGTTCATGCTGGCTGCACGCTGGCTGCAACGGGGTCTCAATCCGCATCGCTTGAGCGCGATCGGTGCGCTGGTCGGCGTGGTGGCTTTCTCGATGGTCATTTTTGCCGAGCCGATGCAGGCGCCGATGCTGTTTCGCACCGGCAGCTTTCTGATTGGTCTGGGGGGTGGATTGTTCTCGATGGGCACGCTCACCGCAGCGATGGGCTTGGAGAACGAGGGCCTCACCGGACTGGCGCTGGGCGCCTGGGGCGCCGTGCAGGCGAGCGCCGCCGGGCTTGCGGTCGCTGCCGGTGGACTGTTGCGCGACCTGGTGAGCGGGCTGGCCCTGTCGGGCGCACTCGGCCCGGTCCTTGATTCAGCGGGCGTGGGCTATGCCGTCGTCTACCACCTGGAACTGGCCTTGCTGTTTCTGACCCTGGTCGCGCTCGGCCCCCTGGTTCGCTTGAGTCGAATGAGCCCGCCTTCGAGCGGAAAGTTTGGTCTGGCGGAATTTCCCGGCTGACGGACCCCCCTGGAAAAGGAGATCCGTATGGGAACTGGTGCAATTACCCAATATATCGATGTCGCACAGGTCGTGCTTTATGTGTTCTGGGTCTTTTTCGCAGGGCTCGTCTTCTATCTGACCTACGAGAGCAAGCGCGAGGGCTTTCCGCTCGAGACCGACCGGGCCGACGGCACGGTCAAGCTCGATGCGGGTCTCTTGTCCATGCCCACGGTCAAGGTCTATCGGACTCGCTTCCACGGCGACTTCGATTCGCCGCATCAGCGCGACTTTCAGGCGCCAGCAGTTCCGGGCGAGCGGATCGGCCTGGCCTCGGGGATGCCGCTCGAACCGACCGGGGATCCGATGGCTGGTGGCATCGGCCCGGGTGCCTGGACCGCGCGCAGCGACCTGCCTGACCGAACGGCTGAGGGTGAGATCAAGATCGTGCCGCTCGCGCAGGCGCCGGGCTTCTCGCTCTATCACCGCGATCCCGACCCGCGCGGCATGCCGGTGGTTGGAACCGACGGCGAGGTGGGCGGCGAGGTGACCGAGGTCTGGGTCGATCGCTCCGAACACATGGTGCGTTTCCTCGAACTTCGTACCAAGGGTGGCCGGCAAGTGCTCTTGCCGATCAACTTCGCGCGGGTTCAGGACGATCGGGTCACTGGGCGCAAGGTCAAGGTTCAGTCGATCCTGGGCGCTCAGTTCGAGGGCGTCCCGGGGATCCGCAGTTCGAGCCAGATCACCCTGCTCGAGGAGGAAAAGGTGATGGCCTACTACGGCGGCGGGACGCTGTTTGCGACGCCTGAGCGTCGGGAGCCGCTCGCGTGAAAGCGCATCACAACGGCCACGAGCACGAACTCGAGCCCCAGTTCGGGTTGCCGGAGCGCCTGCCGGAGCACGAGCGCGTGCTCTGGCAGGGTGTGCCGTCGCGGTCACGAATCGCGCGAGAAGTCTTTCATCTGCGAGCGATCTCGGTCTATTTCGCTGCGATCATCGTGCTGCGGTTTGTGTTCGCTTATCACGACACGGGTTCGATCCCGCAGGCCTTGGCCGATGCAACCTGGCTGTTGCCCGTCTTCGGAACTGCTCTGGCACTTCTCTGGGGTCTGGCCCATGGCGTGGCCCGAACCACCGTCTACACGATCACTGATCGGCGCGTCGTGATGCGGGTGGGGATCGTGTTGAGTCTCACCTTCAACCTGCCCTTCAATCGCATCCGCAGCGCTCAGGTCGGTCGTCGAGGCCCCCAGGGCGGAGAGATCGTTCTCGAGCTCGTCGAGGGTGACAAGATCGCCTGGCCCCATCTCTGGCCGCATGTGCGGCCCTGGCATTTGACCTGGCCCCAGCCGATGTTGCGTGGACTCGATCAGGTCGAGGAGCCAGCCCGCCTCTTGCGAGAGGCCTGGCTGGCGGCGCAGCCTTCGACCGATGACGGTCTTCGCCCTTCGACGGGCGGGTCAGCCATCGCGTTGGACCGCCGGCTTGGCAGTCCCGATCCACGCCCTGCGCTTGTTTCGTCCGCCGGTCCCCATGTCGCAGCCCACTGAACTGTCCTATCGCCCGCCAAGCGGGCGTCACAAGGTCTTGGTGTCCTCGCCCCGGGTCGAGGGGTGGCCGCTTGCGCTGATCGGGATGGCGATCGCGACCAGCATTGGCTACGCGGCCTGGTCGCAGCACCAGAAGTCCGTCAATCCGCCGCCCCCGCCGGTGGTCGCCGTGCTCGAGAGCCGGGAATTGCTCTTTGCTGATGGTCGCGACGGTGATGTCCAGGTGAGCGACGCAATGACTGGCGAGAGGCTCGCGCCGATCGTCGGCGAAGCTGGTTTTGCACGCAGCGTGCTTCGCGGTCTTGCCCAGGCCCGGCTGCGTGCGGGTGGCACCCCCAGCGAGCCCTTCGTCCTGCGTCGGGAGGCCGATGGCAGCCTGCGCCTGGCGGACCCCGTCACAGGCCGCGTGGTCGATCTCACGGGCTTCGGTGCTGACAACGCCCGCGTCTTTCAGGGCCTGCTGCAAGTCCGACAACAAAATCCTCGAGGAGAGAATCGATGAATACCGTCAGTCATGCCCGCGCGACTGTGCCCAACGAGTCCACCCGCAAGGCGCAGCAGGAATCGATGCTCTCGCCGCGTTTTTATACAACTGACAGCGCCGCGATCAACCGGATCTCCGTGGACAGTATCCGCCCCCAATGGGAGGCGTTGATGGCCGAGTTCGAAGGCGACAACAATGTCGACCATTTTCAGCGGCCGTCCGACATGCATCATGACTACTCGAACCTTCCCCCCGAGCTCTACCGCGAGTTCACCGATTTCCTGATCAGCTCCATCACCTCGGAGTTCTCCGGATGCGTGCTGTACGCCGAGCTGCGTCGCAAGGTCGATAATCCCGACATGAAAAAGCTGTTCGGCTACATGGCACGTGACGAGTCGCGCCACGCCGGTTTCATCAATCAATGGCTCAAGGACTTTGGGATCGGCGTCGATCTTGGCTTTCTGACAAAGGCCAAGAAGTACACCTACTTCAAGCCCAAATTCATCATGTATGCCACGTATTTGTCCGAGAAGATCGGCTATGCGCGCTACATCACCATCTACCGGCAGATCGAGCGTCATCCGGAACTGCGGTTTCATCCGATCTTTCTGTGGTTCGAACGCTGGTGCAACGACGAGTTCCGTCACGGTGAGGCCTTCGCGCTCCTGATGCGGGCCAACCCTCATTTGCTCGCCGGGACCAATCGGCTGTGGATCCGGTTTTTCCAGCTCGCCGTTTTCGCGACGATGTACGTCCGTGATCACACGCGCCCGGTGATGCACAAGGCCCTGGGTCTCGATCCGTCCACCTATGATCGCCGGGTCTTCGAGATCACGACCGAGATCTGTCGTCAGGTGTTCCCGGTGACGCTGAGCTGGGATGATCCACGCTTTGTCGCTGGGCTCGATGAGCTCTGTCGTCTGCAGGACGAGCTCGATCGGGCCAAGGCCCGCCCCGGGCTCATGAGTCTCGTGCGGCGGGGCTGGATTGCAGCGCGAGCCGCTTGGGTGTTCACGCGCCTCTGGTTCCTGCCCGTTCGCGAGAACCCGCTTCCCGACGACGCGCGCCTCGCTCCGAGCTGGTGATGAGTCTTGCGCTGCCAGTCGTTGTCGCCCTGGCGGTCTGGTGGCTGTCGACCGGCTTGATCCTGCGCGCGGTCGATCCCAGCCATGGCGGCTCGCAGCAGCGGGCCATGTTGTGGGCGTCGCTCCTGCTCGCGCTGGGCATGACCGGAGTGGTCACGACCCGGTCGCTCGACACCGCGCTCGGCGCCTATGCCGCCTTCGTCTCTGCGGTCATGATCTGGGCCTGGCAGGAGATCGCTTTCCTGGTGGGCCTGGTGACGGGTCCGAATCGATCCCCGTGCCCGCCTGTTCGTGGCTGGCGACGTGCGTGGCTCGCCTTTACCGCGATCGCACACCACGAGCTCGCGCTGCTGATTCTCGGACTCGCTGTGGTCTTGCCCACGTTTGATGCGCCCAATTCCGTCGCCTGGCAAACCTGGCTGGTTCTCTGGACCATGCGTCTGAGCGCCAAGCTCAATATCTTCCTCGGCGTGAAGAACTTCTACGAGGCCTTCCTGCCCACCTCACTTCACTACCTGATCAGCTATTTCTCGCGTCGCCGTTTCAACGCGCTCTTTCCGTTCAGCATCGCAGCCTCGAGCCTCGCGGCAGCGTTGATCTGGTCCGCGGCGTTTCAGTCCACGGACCTCTATCAACGCTCAGCCTGCGGGCTGGTGGGTTCGCTCCTGGTGCTCGCGATCGTCGAGCACTGGCTGCTGGTCGCGCCGCTCAGACCTGAGGTCTTGTGGCGATGGGCGACTCGCACCCGACCGTAGCGCGCCGGCCCCGATCGGGTGGCTGAATCACGCGCCGATCAGGCCGCGGGCAATGCAGTCTCGACGAAACTGGGTCTCGCGAACAGTTTGTCGGCGTAGGTGGCGAGCCGGGGATGTCGAGCGCGCCATGCGATCTCGGTGAAGCGGAAGTCCAGGTACCCCAGTGCGCAGCCGGTCGCGATGTCGGCGAGCGAGTACTTACCATCCACCAGCCACGGTGAGTCTCCGAGGCGGTCATCGAGCGCGGCAAGCGCCGCATCGATCTTGCCCCGCTGGCGGTCCAGCCAGGCCTTGCTGCGCATGTCTTCGGTGCGCTGGGTCATTTCCATGCGAATGAGCACGGCCGCATCGAGCAGACCATCGGCCATCGCCTCGAGCGTGCGCACATCGACCCGCTCGCGCCCGGTCGGAGGAATCAGGCGGTGGACGGGGGTCAGGCTGTCGAGGTACTCGGCGATGACTCGCGAGTCGAAGATGGCGCTGCGCTCGTCGAGCAGCAGGCAGGGGATCTTGCCCAGCGGGTTGGCCAGGCGCAGGCTCTCGAGATCCCGGGTCAGATCGATGCGCTGGTACTGCGCGTCGATTTTCTTTTCCGCCAGAACGACTCTGACTTTGCGCACGAAGGGACTGGTGTCTGAGCCGAGGAGTTTCATTGTTGTGGATTGCTGATTTGACGATTCAGTATAGCAAACGGGTCGAGGTTCGGACCCGCTCTTGACCTGTCCTGATAGGATCCTCGCTCGACGAAAATCCGGATCCGACTCGCATGAATCCCACTGACGACGCCCACTTCTCGCTGACCGCGCTGTCGCCGCTTGACGGGCGCTATGCCGCACAGGTGGCGTCGCTTCGAGGCCTGCTATCGGAGGCCGCCTTCATGCACCGGCGGGTCGAAGTCGAGGTGGCATGGTTGATCGCACTGTCGGATCTCGGATTGCCGGAGCTGCCGGTCTTTCCGGAGCCCTCGCGCGAGCGGCTGCGGGCGTTGGTGCGCGATTTCGGCGTCGTTGAGGCCGCCCGAATCAAGGCGATCGAGGCGCGAACCAACCATGACGTCAAGGCCGTCGAGTACTTCCTCAAGGAATCGATCGCCGGAGATCCAGTCCTCGAGCGTGCGGCTGAGTTTATCCACTTCGCTTGTACCTCGGAAGACATCAACAACTGCTCGCACGCGCTGATGCTGCGTGCGGCGCGCGACCAGGTGCTCGTGCCTGCGCTCGAACAACTTGCTCGCGTGCTGCGCGACTTCGCGCATCGCCACGCCGACGTGGCCATGCTTTCACGCACTCACGGCCAGCCCGCCTCGCCGACCACGGTCGGCAAGGAATTCGCCAATGTGCTCGCTCGACTCGAGCGAGCGGTCCAATCCGTGCGCAGCGTTCGCCTGCTGGCGAAGATGAATGGTGCCGTGGGCAATTTCAACGCTCACCAGATCGCCTGTCCGGAGATCGATTGGGAGGCCCACTCGCGTACGGTCATCGAGTCGTTGGGCCTGAGCTTCAATCCCTACACGATCCAGATCGAGCCCCATGACTACATGGCCGAGCTCTTCGATGCGCTCGCGCGCGTCAACACGATCCTGATCGATCTGGATCGTGATCTGTGGGGCTATATCTCGCTTGGTTTCTTTCGCCAGAAACTCAGGGCTGGTGAGGTGGGCTCATCGACCATGCCGCACAAAGTCAATCCGATCGATTTCGAGAATTCCGAGGGCAATCTCGGGCTTGCCAATGCGCTGTTGCGCCATCTCGCCGAGAAGCTCCCCGTGTCGCGCTGGCAACGTGACCTGACCGACTCGACCGTTCTTCGCAATGTCGGGGTCGCCCTGGGACATTGTCTGCTCGGGATCAAGGCGTGTCTGCGGGGTCTGGGCAAGCTCGAGCTCGATGAGGAGCGGCTCGCGGCCGACCTGGCGGCCAATCCCGAGGTGCTGGCCGAAGCCATCCAGACGGTGATGCGGCGCTATGGCGTTCCTAACCCCTATGAGCAACTCAAGGACCTCACGCGCGGGCGCTCGATCGACCGCGACGAACTGGCTCGTTTCGTTGCCGCGCTGCCCATCCCTCAGGAGGCCCGTGCCCGACTGGCAGCGCTCACGCCTGCCGGCTACATCGGCCTTGCTGCCGAATTGGCCCGTCGAGCCTGAGCGGATGCATTGGATGAACCGGCAGCCTGATAAGCTGCCGATTGCCCTTTAATCGACCTTGAATCGCCCCTCCCCATCCCTTCAGGAGATCCTCGCGATGTGTTTCCCGAACCTCTCCCGTCCGATCCTTTCAGTGTTTTCAGCCCTGGTCCTCGCCCTTGCCGTGGTCGAGCCGGCGGCGGCACAGTTTGCCCAGGCTGACGATGCCATCAAGTATCGCCAGGCCGCCTTCACGGTGATGAGTCAGCAGATGGGCCGGCTCGCTGCGATGGCTCGCGGTACCGCCCCCTACGACGCAACCGCGGCGCAGTCAGCGGCCCGAGCGGTCGAGACCCTGAGCCACCTGCCTTGGGATGCCTTCCCGGCAGGATCGAACGGCGGTGCCGCCCGCATCAAGGGTGATCCCTGGAAAGAGGCCGAGCAATTCGGTAAGTTGCAGTCAGCGCTCAAGGCGCAGACGGCCAAGCTAGTGGCCTCTGCGGGCTCACTCGAGAGCCTTCGAGCGCAGGTCGGACCGACCTCGCAGGCCTGTCGCGATTGCCACGAAAAATACCGACAGGTTCGCTGAGCGGTCTGCGCTTAGCGAACCAGGAGTCCGACGGCCGCTGCACAGGCGGCCAGTAGCGCGAGCGCCTTGAGGCGGGTCCCGGTCCCATCGTCGGCAGCGGCGGCTCCTAGTGGGATCCCCTCGCTGTCGCCGGTCAGCATGGCTCGGGTCAGGCGCTTACCGCGTCGGATGCGCCACCAGACGATCGCGGCGAGATGGAGCGCGATGAGGCCGATCAGGAGATACCGGTTGGTCAGATGCCAACCGGTGATTCTGTCGCTGGTGGCTGAACTCACCCATGAGCGAAGCGGTCCGTCCCACATGATGGCGTCGTTCGAGAAAAGCCCCGTGACCGCCTGCACGCCGGCCACGGTCAGGAGGGCATAGACCGACAGGGCCGCAGCCGGCGAGTGCCCGGCAGTCGGCTGCGCGATCGGCGATCGTAGCGCCCGCCAGGCCGCGGCAGGTCGCGGTGGGAAGCTCGCAAAGCGCGCATAGCGGGGCCCGACGAAGCCCCAGACCAGCCGGAACAGGAGCAGAGTGAGGACTGCATAGCCGAAACGAAAATGCCAGGCCATGGCGTCGCCCCCAACCTCGACGGCGATGAGGGCGCCAGCAACCGATAGCGCGAGCGACCAGTGAAAAAGCCGGGTCGGTAAATCCCAGACCCGTAGGGGGGCGCTGGCCGATGGGCGGGGTGATTCGGTCATGGTCCGGAGCGCTCCCTGTCCAAGGGCGACCCTTGTAGGGCCTCAGTCGATCAAGAGTGCCGCAACAAATAGTCCCAGCATGGTCATCACCAGGGCGAGTTTGATCGCGGTGCCGATGAGTAGCCCCAGCCAGGTGGCAATGCCCACTTGCCCGGCACGAAGCAGCTCGCGGCGAGCCACGAACTCGCCCAGAGCAGCGCCGAGGAGTGGCATGAACAGCAGTCCCCACAGACCAGTGAAGACTCCCAGCACTGTCCCGATCGTCGAGCCAATCAGCGCCTGACGTGAGGCGCCCACTTTCTGGGCGCCAAGGGTCCCGGACATGAAGTCGATCGTCATCGCTGCCAACGTCAGCGCCGACAGGACCGCACAGGTCCAGCCCGAGATCCGCGCAAAGCCGTCGATCCAGGCCGCCAGCAAGGCGCCCAGCAGAATCAGAGGGGGGCCGGGCAAGGCAGGCAGGACCGTGCCGGCTGCGCCGATGGCGATCAAGAGGATCGCAATGGCCCAGAGGATGGCATCCATCATGACATTGACCCTCGGCGCTGCGCAGCAGTCAGGGCAGTTCCACCTCGCCCTCGTCCTTCTTGCGAACGGGCTTGACCAGGTCTTCACGCTTCAGGCCCAGCCACATCGCGATACCGGCTGCGACGAAGATGGATGAATAGATGCCGAACAGGATGCCGATCGTCAGCGCGAGCGCGAAGTAATGCAGCGTGGGGCCGCCGAAGATGAGGATCGTCAAGACCATCAGCTGGGTCGATCCATGGGTCATCACCGTACGTGAAATCGTGCTGGTGATCGCATAGTCGATGGTTTCCTCGGTTGTGGCGCGCCGCATCTTGCGGAAACTCTCGCGAATCCGGTCGAAGATGATCACCGACTCGTTGACCGAGTATCCCAGCACCGCCAGCACAGCCGCCAGCACCGAGAGGGAGAATTCCCACTGGAAGGCGGCAAAAAAGCCCAGGATGATCACCACGTCGTGCAGGTTGGCAATGATCGCCGAGACGGCGAATTTCCACTCGAAGCGAAGCGCGAGATAGAT